>JAHEDN010000393.1 GCA_024641225.1 Burkholderiales bacterium
GAAGAGCTACTACATGCGTGAGCGGGTCGGAGAGACCTACGCGGGGACGGTGAGCGCGGTGGTGCCGTTCGGCATCTTCGTTGTGCTCGACGATCTTTTCGTCGAAGGTCTGGTTCACGTTTCGGAGCTCGGCAGCGAGTACTTCCAGTTCAGCGAGCCGATGCACGAACTGCGCGGCGAGCGCACGGGTCTGCGCTACCGGCTTGCCGATCGCGTGTCCGTGCAGGTCGCCCGCGTCGACCTCGAGGCGCGGCGCATCGATTTTCGGCTGGTGCGAGGCTTCGACCGCAAGTCGCTCCTCGCCGCTGAGCCGGCGAAGGCGAAAGCACCGCGCCGCAAGGGCGAAAGCGTGGAGCAACGCCAGGCGCGCCGCGCCGCCGCGCAGGCAAGTCACGGCCGTGACGCCGACAAACGCGAAAAGGCGCGCGTTGGAGGCAAGAAGGGCGTCGGAGGCGAGCGTGCGGCACGCGTACGTCGCGGCGGGCGGACTTGACCGGACGGGCCATGGGCGCGACGCGCGTGGTGACGGGCTTTCATGCGGTGACGGCTCGCCTGCGCCATGCGCCCGAATCGATCGAGGCGCTCTACGTGGACGGCCAGCGCCGTGATGGACGCATGCAGCAGCTGCTGGTGCGCGCGGAGTCCGCCGGCGTGCGGGTGACCGTTGCCGAAGCGGCGCGGTTGCAGCGGCTGGCGGCCGGCTCGACGCATCAAGGCGTAGTCGCGGTGTGTCGCGAGGTCGCGGTGGCCCGCACGCTCGACGACGTCCTCGCCGGCGCCGATGCGCGGACTTTGCTGCTGCTGCTCGATGGCGTGACCGATCCGCGCAATCTCGGTGCCTGCATGCGTGCGGCCGATGCGGCCGGCGCGCAGGCGGTAATCGTTCCGCGCGACCGCTCGGCCAACCTGACCCCCGTGGTGGCCGGCGCGGCTGCAGGCGCGGCGGAAGCGCTGCCTCTGCTCGCGGTGACCAATCTTGCCCGTGCGATGGAGGAAATCCGTGACGCAGGAGTGTGGATCGTTGGCGCGGCCGGCGAGGCGCAGCGCACGCTCTACGAAATCGACCTGACCGGGCCGCTGGCCTGGGTGCTTGGTGCCGAGGGGCAGGGGCTGCGCCGCCTGACACGCGAGAAGTGCGACTGGCTCGCACGAATCCCGATGCATGGCCACGTCGACAGCCTGAACGTATCGGTCGCCACGGGCGTCTGCCTTTTCGAGACGGCGCGCCAGCGCGCGGCCAAGGCGGCCGCGGCGTGAAAGAGGGCGGACCCCAGGCCGCGCGCGAACTGCTGGACGGCGCGCGCCGGGTGGCAGTACTCACCGGCGCAGGCATGTCGGCCGAGAGCGGCGTGCCGACCTTTCGCGACGCGCAGACCGGCCTTTGGAGCCAGTTCGACGCAGTGCAGCTCGCCTCACCCGAGGGTTTCCGCGCCGATCCTGCGCTGGTCTGGCGCTGGTATGCGTGGCGGCGCGAAATGGTCGCGAAGGCGGCGCCCAATGAAGGCCATCGGGCACTCGCAAGGGCGCAGGCGGAAGGCCGGTTCGAGTCGCTTCATGTCGTCACGCAGAACGTGGATGGGCTGCACCAGCGCGCCGGCAGCGCCGACGTGATCGAACTGCACGGGAACATCGTTCGCTCGCGCTGCCTGGCCGAGTGCGGCGTCGCCTACGCGCAGCCGCAGGATCTTCCGTCTGGCGAACCGCCGCGCTGCCCTGCCTGCGGCGACTGGCTGCGTCCCGACGTCGTCTGGTTCGGCGAGCTGCTCGACCCCGACTCGCTGCGGGCGGCCGAGGAGACGTGCGCTGGCGCGGACGTGCTGCTGGTGGTCGGCACCTCAGGGCTGGTTTATCCGGCGGCCGCGCTGCCGACGGCCGCCCGCCGGGCGGGCGTGCGGGTGATCATCGTCAACCCCCATCTTTCCGAAATCGATCCGGCGGCCCACCTTGTCGTGCGCGGCACAGCGGCTCGTGTGCTTCCAGCGCTGCTCGGCGGGGAGCCGGAGTCTCCGGCACGTTGAGTTGGCCGGCCGCGACCGGCTACAATGCATGGTTTTTCGCCCTTGCCGCACCCGAACGACGCTCGGGGTGGCTTCAACCATAAGGAGCATCGATGCGTCACTACGAAATCTGTTTCATCGTCCATCCGGACCAGAGCGAGCAGGTCCCGGCCATGCTCGAGCGCTACCAGTCGCTGATCACCAGCCAGGGCGGCAAAGTGCATCGGACCGAGGACTGGGGGCGCCGCCAGCTGGCGTATCCGATCCAGAAGCTGGTCAAGGCCCACTACCTGCTGCTGAACATCGAGTGCGGCAAGCCGACCCTCGACGAGCTCGAGCACGCGTTCCGCTACAACGACGCGGTGCTGCGGCATCTCACCATTGGCCTGAAGAAGGCGGAGACCACGCCGTCGCCGATGATGAAGCTGGTCGAGAAGGAAGAGGCGCGCAAGGCGGCGGCCGAGCAGCCCCAGCCCGCCTGAACGCGTCGCTGCGAGCAGCGTCAGGGAGTCGCACGCAGTGGGCCGATAGCCCGATGAGCGGCGCAGCCGGACGACGCCATTGACGAACCGCGTGCGCCTGCGTGCACATCTGGTGGCCCGCGCCGATCTTCGCTACACGCCAGCAGGCGTCATGGTCCTGCAGGCCGGGCTGAAGCACCAGGGCGCGGTGGCCGAGGCGGGGATCGAGCGGCAGCTCGAGTTCGAACTCGATGCGATTGCGATAGGCGATGCGGCGCAGCGGCTCGAACGCCAGGCGCTGGGATCCGAAATCGAACTGGACGGGTTCCTGGCGCCGCGAAGCAGGAGATCGCGCAGCCTGATACTGCACATCACGGAATTCAAGACAATCTGAACGGAGCACGAGAGAAATGGCATTTATGCGTGGCAAGGGAAAGGGCAAGGGAAAGCCGGTCCGTCGCGGCCAGCAGCAGAACGCGCTGTTCAAGCGCAAGAAGTTCTGCCGCTTCACCGCAGAAGGTGTGGAGGCAATCGACTACAAGGACGTCGACACGCTGCGCGATTTCCTTACCGACCAGAACAAGATCATGCCGGCGCGGCTGACCGGAACCAAATCGCACTATCAGCGCCAGCTCGACACGGCGATCAAGCGCGCAAGGTTCCTGGCCCTGCTGCCGTACTCGGACAACCACTAGATCGTCGCCGGAGCGAGTCATGCAAGTCATTCTTCTGGAAAAGATCTCCAATCTGGGCGGGCTCGGCGACGTGGTGAAGGTCCGCAACGGTTTCGCCCGCAATTTCCTGATTCCGCAGGGCAAGGCGAAGCGGGCGACCGAATCCGCGATCAAGGAGTTCGAGGCGCGCCGCGCGGATCTGGAGCAGGCGCAGGCGGA
>JAHEDN010000394.1 GCA_024641225.1 Burkholderiales bacterium
CAGCCAGCCTTCGAGGTAGTGGATGGTGGTACCGCCCTCGACGAACTTGGCGTCCACCATCAACTCGCGGTGCAGCGGGATGTTGGTCAGGATGCCCTCGACCACAGTCTCCGACAACGCGATGCGCATGCGCGCCAAAGCCTGCTCCCGGGTGTCGCCGTGCACGATGATCTTGCCGATCATCGAGTCGTAGTTCGGCGGCACGAAGTAGTTCGTATAGACGTGCGAATCGACCCGCACGCCGGGACCACCCGGTGGATGCCACGTCGTCACCCGGCCGGGCGAGGGCGTGAATTTGTACGGGTCCTCGGCGTTGATGCGGCACTCGATCGCATGCCCACGCATCTGGATGTTGCGCTGCGAGAACGGCAGCTTCTCGCCTGCAGCAACGCGGATCTGCATCTGCACGATGTCGATGCCCGACACCATCTCGGTCACCGGGTGCTCGACCTGCACGCGCGTGTTCATCTCGATGAAATAGAACTCGCCGTCCTCGTAGAGAAACTCGAAGGTGCCCGCCCCGCGGTAGCCGATCTTCTTGCAGGCCGCGGAGCAGCGGTCGCCGATGCGCTCGATGACCCGGCGCGCGATGCCGGGCGCAGGCGCCTCCTCGATGATCTTCTGGTGCCGGCGCTGCATCGAGCAGTCGCGCTCGCCGAGCCAGACCGCGCCCTTCTGGCCGTCCGCCATGACCTGGATCTCGATATGGCGCGGGTGTTCGAGGAACTTCTCCATGTAGACGGCCGGGTTGCCGAACGCGGCCCCGGCCTCGGCGCGCGTCGTCTGCACCGCGTTCAGGAGCGCCGCTTCGGTATGCACGACGCGCATGCCGCGCCCGCCACCGCCACCGGCGGCCTTGATGATCACCGGGTAGCCGATCGCGCGTGCGCTCTTGATGATCTCCTTCGGATCCTCCGGCAGCGCCCCTTCCGAGCCCGGCACACAGGGCACGCCGGCACGGATCATGGCCTGCTTGGCCGACACCTTGTCGCCCATCATCCGGATCGATTCCGGCGTCGGCCCTATGAAGACGAAGCCGCTGCGTTCCACACGTTCGGCAAAGTCGGCGTTCTCCGACAGAAAGCCGTAGCCGGGGTGGATCGCTTCGGCATCGGTCACCTCTGCCGTGGAGATGATCGCCGGCATGTTGAGGTAGCTCTGCGCGGAAGGCGCCGGACCGATACACACCGCCTCGTCCGCAAGCTTCACGTACTTGGCCTCGCGGTCGGCTTCGGAATAGACGACGACCGCCTGGATGCCCATCTCGCGGCAAGCGCGCTGGATGCGCAGGGCGATCTCGCCCCGGTTGGCAATGAGGATCTTCTTGAACACGACGTGGCGGCCTACTCGACTTGAAACAGTGGCTGCCCGAACTCGACCGCCTGGCCGTTCTCGCACAGGATGCGCAAGATCTTGCCGCTGCAGTCAGCCTCGATCTCGTTCATGATCTTCATCGCCTCGATGATGCAGACCGGCTCGCCTTCCTGGATTACCGCACCGACCTCGACGAAGGCCTTGGCGCCCGGGCTGGCCGAGCGGTAGAAGGTCCCGACCATCGGCGACTTGATCACGCGGCAGGGCTCTTCGGCTGGCGCCGCCGCCTCGGCCACGGCCGCGGGGCTTTCCACCGCCGGCGCGGCGGCTGCCAGCGCCGGAGCAGCGGCGACCTGCGGCGCGGCCAAGCTGGCCTTGACGATTCGCACCTTGCCTTCGGCTTCGGTGATCTCGAGTTCAGAGATGTTCGACTCCGACACGAGGTCGATCAGTGTCTTGAGTTTGCGCAGATCCATGGTTCTCCTCGGAACGCAGAGCTTCGTGCCCGCTTTTTTTGTGATGTCGAGCCGTGACAACCTACAGTGCCTCGTGCGCCGAGGCGCCGACAACACTTGCACGATGGCCTCACCGTCTTTCAGCCGTCGAGACTTTACGCTATTTTGTTGATTATTTTCAGCAAATTGGCGACCACTTAAGCGCCATAGACTGCAAGCTCATTTGCGCGCTAGGACAGGGCCACCCACCTGCGCATGTCGTCCATGGTCGCCTCGCCGAGATGCCGCTCGCGCACGCGACCATGGGCATCGAACACGACCGTGAACGGCAGACCGCCGCTGTGGTTGCCCAAGGACCGGGTCAGTTGGGTGCCGGCCAGACCCGCCAGACCGATCGGGAAGGACACCGGGTTACGCTGCAGGAACGCTCGCACCGGCGTGGGCCCATCGACCGCGAGGCCAACCACTTGCCAGCCGCTGGCGGCATGCTCGCGCTGGAAGCGGTCCAGCAGTGGCATCTCGCGCACGCACGGCGGGCACCAGGTGGCCCAGAAGTTCAGCACCAGGGGCCGCCCAAGGTACGCGGACAGTTCGAGTTCGCCACCTTCGGGCCTGGAGAATCGCTGGGCCCAGAAGGTGGCATCGACCTCGTCGTTCCGTGTCTCGCGCCACAGAGCGCCGCCGACGCCGGCGAGCACGGCCGCGCCGCCGACGCCGGCCAGCAACCAGGTACGCCTTCCGGTCACGTTCTGGCCTCCCCGTCCATCAGGCGCCGAAGCGCACTCGCATCGCCGCGCCACGCGCGGCCCTGGGCGTCGGGGCGCAGTGCGCCCCGCTGCTCATCCAGATCGCGCACGAGCAGATGCACCGTGACGGTCTCGCCCAGCGACGTCGATCGGGTAGCCACGGTCAGCACCGGCAGCGGATCCTCCCCCGGCCGGTCGAGCGAATCGACGTCAAAGTCCACCCTCTGGTTCAGTAGCTCAATCTCCGCCATCTTCGAATCGTCGCAATACAGATCGATGTGCAAGGCCGAACGCCGTGTGGCCGTGCCGCGCCAGGCGGCACCGCTCAAGTGCGGTCGCAGCGGTGTCAGCCGATCCATCCAGCTCAACGCGATTTCGCGCAGCGCGCGCAACTCCGACGGCTGTGTGTCGGCGTGGAAGATCGCAATGTGTTCTCGGACCGCGTCCTCGAGTTGCTCGTTCGTTGGCAGTTCGCCGCGCCGCGCCGCGTGGCGCAGAAGGTCACGCGCCGCCTTGCGCTTCGCCTGCGCGTATTCCATCCCCTCGTCGACCACCAGCGCGGCGGCTGCCGCGGCGATACTCGCTGACGCGTCGGTCATCAGGGCAACTCCACCGCACCCATGCGGGCCACGATCGTCGCGGCACGGCCGGCGACATAGGCCGAGCCGGGGTGCTTCTCGAATCGCTTGGGCGCCGGCAGCATCACGGCCAGGCGGGCCGCCGCCTCAGGACCCAGCCGCGCAGCATCGACCCTGAAGTAGTAGCGGGCGGCCGCCTGGGCACCGAAAACACCCTCCCCCCACTCAACGCTATTCAGGTAGATCTCCAG
>JAHEDN010000029.1 GCA_024641225.1 Burkholderiales bacterium
CGACGTCTACATCAAGCCGGACCTGGACGGCATCAGTGCGACGGACTTTGAGCGGCACAAAGAAGCCGCCGCCCGCGGCCGAGCCGCGGCCGACGCAGTGGCCGGTCGCCTGCAGCGCCTCTCGGTCGGTGAGCAGCAGTATGCGCAATGGTGGGGTCGGATCGCCGCGCCCGAAATGCACGCACCGAGCGTCGACGAAATCGAGATCGCCGGCCTGAAGCAGGTCACCCCGGAGACCGTCAAGCGTCACATCCGCCAGCAGGAAGGCGAGCCGCTCGACACCGACGCGCTGAACCAGGATCTGCTGCGCGCGTTCGGCGATGGCTATTACCAGAGCGTCGACTACACCCTGCTGTCGACCCGCGAGCGCAATATCCTGCGCATCACTCCGCTGGAAAAGAGCTGGGGGCCGGATTACCTGCGTTTCGGCATCAACCTCCAAGTCGCGGACCAGGGCACTTCATTCGACCTTCGCGCCGCCTACCAGAAGACGTGGCTCAACAGCCTGGGCGCAGAGTTGCTCGTGACCGGGCAGATCGGCAGCTTCAACCTGGCGGCCGTGCAGTTTTACCAGCCGCTCGATGCCGCGCAGACCCTCTTCGTCCAGCCGATTGTGAGGTACGAGCGGCAGTTCGAACCGGTCTTCCAGAACGACCAGAAGCTCGCCGAGTACGAACTCAACGCGACGGTCGCCGAACTCGCGGGCGGATGGAACATCGGGCTGCTGGGCCAGGCGAGGATTGGCTGGCAGCAGAAGAGGCAGAGGGCGACCCTGTCGACGGGCCTGCCGCTGCTGCCCGAGGGCACGATCAACTACGGCGGAGGCTTCCTGACCTTGGATCTGGACCAGTCAAACCGGCTGTACTTTCCTAGCCAGGGATGGAGTGCGAAGCTCCGCTACTTTTCTTCGTCCGACCTCAACTTCAGCCGGATCGACGCGCGCGCCGGCGTCGCCTACACGCTCGGCCGCCATGTCCTGACCGCGGCCGCCGCATACACGGGGTCGCCGCGCGGCCAGCTTCCAGTGTTCGATGCGTCGTCGCTGGGAGGCTTTCTCCGCATGTCCGCGTTCGCGCCGGGGCAGCTGCTCGGCGACGACGTTTTCTATGGACAGCTGAAGGCTGAGCGGATCATCGGCACCCTGCCGATCGGACTAAGAGGCGACATGCGCCTAGGAATCGCGCTCGAAGCCGCGCGGCGCGGCGAGCCCTACAGCGAAACGCAGCGAACCGGTTGGCTGAACTCGACCACCTTGTACGTCGGTGGCGAAACGCCGCTCGGGCCGGTTTACGTGGGTTACGGCTACTCCACGAGCGGTACCTGGAACCTGTACCTCTTCCTCGGCACACCCTGAGCAGCCAACGCGCCGCGGTGCCGCTCCCGGTCCGCGGCGGCGGCCGCGGCCCGACGAAGCTGCAGGGCAATCCGCGCCCGTCGTCAACGCGCAGACGGCCGATCGGTCCCGGAACTCGCTTCGTTTGGCCCGTGAGCTTCGGCGATCCATTCGCCGAGCAGCTTGTAGCTGACCGCCAGCAGGACCGGTCCCACGAAGATGCCGACCAGCCCGAAGGCCAGCAGGCCGCCGATCACGCCGGCCAGGATCAGCAGCAGCGGCAGGTCCGCGCCGCGCCGGATCAGGATCGGCCGCAGGAAGTTGTCCATCGTGCCGACGACCGTGGTCCACAGCAGGAGGAAAACACCCCAGCCGGTGTCGCCGTTCCAGAAGACCCAGATCACCGCGGGCAGGAGCACCAGCGTCGGGCCGAGCTGGGCGATGCACAGCATGAACATGACGGCCGTCAACAGCCCTGCGAACGGCACCCCTGCAATGGCGAGCCCGAGACCGCCGAGCACCGACTGCGCGACCGCCGTTACGCCGACGCCGAGCGCGACCGCGCGGATCGCCTGTCCCGCCAGCACGACGGTGTTGTCGCCGCGCTCCCCGGCAAGACGGCGGCCGAAGCGCCGCGCTGTGGCCGCCACGCCCTCGCCTCCCGCGTACATCAGCGCCGCGAGCACGACGGTGACCAGGAATTGCAGTAGAAGGAAACCGACGCCGCCGACCTCACTCACGAACCAGCGGACGATGTCGCTCGCATACGGCGCCAGCCGCGCGGCGAGTCCCTCCGCCCCCGAGGCCATGACCTGCTCCCACACAGACGCCAGCTTCTCCCCGATGAAAGGAAGCTGAACGACGAAATCAGGCGGCGGCGGCATGTGCCAGCCTGCCAGCCCTTTGACCCAGCCGACGAGCCGATCCGACTCCATGACGATCGTGACGATCGCCAGCGACAAAGGAACGACGAAGGTCAGCAGCAGCGTCGAGGTCATCAGCGCTGCCGCGAGCCAGCGCCAACCCCAGAGGCGCTTCTGTAGCCAAAGGAGCGCGGGCCACGTGGCCACGACGACCATCGTGGCCCAGATCAGCGCGCCAAGGAACGGTCGCAGGATCCAAAGCGAACCGAGAATGAGGCCGCCGATGAATATGACGCTAAGCGTCGTGCGCGCCAGCTCCCCGCGGGACCCGGTCATGGCCGTGCCCTTGAGCGCGAATTCAGATTCGATCGGATCCATGTGGCGGAACTCGATGGCTGGGCGAGGCAGGCCTGCGCGAGCGACAGCTCAGCGCGGCAGCGTGCTCGTGCCCATCAGGTATTCGTCGACCGCTCGGGCGCACTGCCGGCCCTCGCGGATCGCCCAGACGACCAAGCTCTGCCCACGCCGCATGTCGCCGGCAGCGAAGACCTTGTCGATGCTGGTGCGGTAGCAGCCATCGCCGTCGGTCGTCGCCCGCGCATTGCCGCGCGGGTCCTTCTCGACGCCGAACGCCTCAAGCACGGAGGCCACCGGCGAAACGAAACCCATCGCGAACAGCACCAGGTCGGCCGGGAGTTCGAACTCCGAGCCCGGGACCTCGACCATCTTCATCTGGCCGGTCATCGGATCCTTCTGCCATTCAACGCGGGCGGCCGTCAGCGACTTCACGTTGCCCTTGCCATCGTCGTTGAAGCGCTTGGTCGTCACCGCCCAGTCGCGCGCTACGCCTTCTTCGTGGCTGCTCGAAGTGCGCAGCTTGGCTGGCCAGTACGGCCACGTCATTTCCTTGTTCTCCTGCGCCGGCGGCTGCGGCAGCAGTTCGAACTGGGTGACGCTTCTCGCGCCATGGCGGTTGCTGGTGCCGACACAGTCCGAACCCGTATCGCCGCCGCCGATCACCACTACGTGCTTGCCCGTGGCAAGAAGCTGGCCCCTGACCTTGTCGCCGGCGACGACCTTGTTCTGCTGGGGCAGGAACTCCATTGCGAAGTGCACGCCCTTCAGTTCCCGACCCGGGACCGGCAGGTCGCGCGGCAGCTCGGCGCCGCCGGCCAGCACGACCGCGTCGAACTCCGCCGCTAGCTGCTCGGCGTCGACCGCCTCCTTGCTGTAGTCGTTGATCTTCGCGCCGTTGAGTTTCCCGACACGAACACCGGCGCGGAAAGTGACGCCCTCGGCCTTCATCTGTTCGATGCGGCGGTCGATGTGCGACTTCTCCATCTTGAAGTCGGGGATGCCGTAGCGCAGCAGGCCACCGATGCGGTCGCTCTTCTCGAACACCGTGACGTCGTGTCCGACGCGCGCCAGCTGCTGCGCGGCGGCCAGCCCCGCCGGCCCGCTGCCGACCACCGCGATCTTCTTGCCCGTGTTCCGCGCCGGCGGCTGCGGCATCACCCAGCCCTCGGCCCAGCCCTTGTCGATGATCGCGTGCTCAATCGACTTGATGCCGACCGGATCGTTGTTGATGTTCAGCGTGCAGGCCGCCTCGCAGGGCGCCGGGCAGACCCGGCCGGTGAACTCCGGGAAGTTGTTGGTCGAGTGCAGCACGTCGAGCGCGGTCTTCCAGTCCTGCCGGTAAACAAGGTCGTTGAAGTCGGGAATGACGTTGTTGACGGGGCAGCCGTTGTTGCAGAAGGGGATGCCGCAGTCCATGCAGCGCGCGCCCTGCACGGCCGCCTGCTCGTCGGTCAGGTGGACGACGAATTCGTGCCAGTGCTTCTTGCGGCTGTCGGGCGCTTCGGCCGCCTCTTCCAGCCGCTGGTACTCGAGGAATCCGGTGATCTTGCCCATGTGCTTTCCTCAGGCAGCCAGCTTGCTTGGTTCGGCCTTGCGCTGCGCTTCGTACAGCTCCTTCAGGGCGCGCCGGTACTCGTGCGGGAAGACCTTGACGAACTTGCCGCGCTTGTTCGGCCAGTCGTGCAGGATCTCGCGGGCGCGGAAGCTGCCCGTGTAGCGGAAGTGCTGCTCGATGAGGCTGCGCAGCACGAATTCGTCGGTCTCGCCGAGGTGCCAGATCGCCTCGTCGACCTTTTCCCGCTGCTGCTGAGTCGGCAGCAGCGGCTCGAGCGCCACCATCGCGGTGTTGCAGCGCTGCTCGAAATCGCCGTCGGGGTCGTAAACGAAAGCAATCCCGCCACTCATCCCGGCGGCGAAATTGCGCCCGGTGCCGCCGAGCACGACGACAGTGCCCTTGGTCATGTACTCGCAGCCGTGGTCGCCCGTGCCTTCGACGACCGCGCTGGCGCCGGAAAGGCGCACGGCAAAACGCTCGCCAGCCACGCCGTTGAAGTAGGCCTCGCCGGCGATGGCGCCGTACAGCACGGTGTTGCCGACGATGATGTGCTCGGGCCCGAAACCGCGGAAGTCATTGGGGCTGCGCACGATCACCCGCCCGCCGGACAGGCCCTTGCCGGTGTAGTCGTTGGCGTCGCCCACCAGGTCGAGCGTGATGCCAGCCGCAAGAAACGCGCCGAAGCTCTGCCCGGCGGTGCCCTGGAACTGGATGTGAATCGTGTCGTCGGGCAGCCCCTCGTGGCCGTAGCGGCGCGCCACCTGCGCCGACAGCATCGTGCCGACCGTCCGGTTGACGTTGCGGATCGGGCTGATGAAGCTGACCCGCTCTCGCCGCTCGAGCGCGGGCTGGGCAATGGCGATCAGCTTGTGGTCGAGCGCGCGGTCGAGGCCGTGGTCCTGCGTTTCGCAGTGGTGGCAAGCCACGTCCGCCGGCATCGCCGGCCGATAGAAGATGCGCGAGAAGTCGAGCCCCTTCGCCTTCCAGTGGTCGACGCCCTTGCGCGTGTCGAGCAGGTCGGTGCGTCCGACCAAGTCGTCGAAGCGGCGGATACCCAGCTGCGCCATGATCTCGCGCACCTCTTCAGCGACGAAGAAGAAGAAGTTGACCACGTGCTCCGGCTGGCCCTTGAAGCGGGCGCGCAGCACCGGGTCCTGCGTCGCAACGCCGACCGGGCAGGTGTTCAGATGGCACTTGCGCATCATGATGCAGCCTTCGACCACCAGCGGTGCGGTGGCGAAGCCGAACTCGTCGGCGCCGAGCAGCGCGCCGATTGCCACGTCGCGCCCGGTCTTCATCTGGCCGTCGACCTGCACCGCAATGCGGCCGCGCAGGCGATTGAGCACCAGTGTCTGCTGAGTCTCGGCGAGCCCCAGTTCCCACGGCGTGCCCGCATGCTTGATCGACGAGACCGGTGATGCGCCGGTACCGCCGTCGTGGCCGGAAATCGTGACGTGATCGGACTTGGCCTTGGCCACGCCGGCGGCCACGGTGCCGACTCCGACCTCGCTGACCAGCTTGACGCTGATCGACGCCTTCGGATTGGCGTTCTTCAGGTCGTGGATGAGCTGCGCGAGGTCTTCGATCGAATAGATGTCATGGTGCGGCGGCGGTGAAATGAGGCCGACGCCGGGCACCGAGAAGCGCAGCTTGGCGATGTATTCGCTGACCTTGTGGCCCGGCAGCTGTCCGCCTTCGCCGGGCTTGGCACCCTGCGCCATCTTGATCTGGATCTGGTCGGCGCTGTTCAGGTACTCGGCTGTGACGCCGAAGCGGCCGGAGGCGACCTGCTTGATCTTCGAGCGCAGCGAATCACCCGCCTTGAGCGGGATGTCGACCTCGACACGGTCGCGGCCGAGCACGCCGGCGAGCGTGTCACCCTCGGCCACCGGGATGCCGCGCAGCTCCTGCTGGTAGCGGACCGGATCCTCTCCGCCCTCGCCGGTGTTGCTCTTGCCGCCAATGCGGTTCATCGCGATGGCCAGCACCGAGTGGGCCTCGGTGGAGATCGAGCCGAGCGACATCGCGCCGGTGGCGAAGCGCTTGACGATCTCCTTGGCCGGCTCGACCTCGTCGATCGGAATGGCCTTGCTCGGGTCGACCCGGAACTCGAACAGGCCGCGCAACGTCAGGTGCCGGCGGCTCTGGTCGTTGATGATCTGCGCGTACTCCTTGTAGGTCTGATACGAGTTGGCGCGCGTCGAGTGCTGCAGGCGTGCAATCGCGTCCGGCGTCCACATGTGCTCCTCGCCACGCACCCGCCACTGGTAGTCGCCGCCGGCGTCGAGCATGTTCGCCAGCACGGGATCGCCGGAGAACGCGGCGCGATGCGTGCGCACCGCCTCTTCCATCACCTCGAACAGGCCAATGCCGCCGACGTTGCTTGCCGTGCCGCGGAAGTACTTCTCCACCAGGTCCGAGGCCAGCCCCACCGCCTCGAAGATCTGCGCGCCGCAATAGGACATGTAGGTCGAGATGCCCATCTTGGACATGACCTTGTTCAGGCCCTTGCCGACGGCCTTGATGTAGTTGCCGATCGCCTTGTCGGCGTCGCCTTCGTTGGCGTTGTGCAGCGCGCGCAGCGTCTCCATCGCCAGGTAGGGGTGGATCGCTTCGGCACCGTAGCCGGCCAGCAGCGCGAAATGGTGCACTTCCCGCGCGCTACCGGTCTCGACCACGAGGCCGGTCGACGTACGAAGCCCGGCGCTGATCAGGTGCTGGTGGATCGCGCTCGTGGCCAGCAGCGCCGGAATCGCCACGTGCTCCGCATCGAGACCGCGGTCAGTGATGATCAGGACGTTGAAGCCGGCCTTGACCGCATCGACCGCCTGCGCGCACAGCGACGCCAGGCGCGCCTCGACGCCTTCATTGCCCCAATCGAGCGGGTAAGTGATGTGCAGCTCGTAGCTGCGGAACTTGCCGGAGGCGTAGCGCTCGATCGAACGGATCTTGGCCATGTCCTTGAAGTCGAGCACGGGCTGGCTCACCTCGAGGCGCATAGGCGGGTTGATGTTGTTGATGTCGAGCAGGTTGGGCTTCGGACCGATGAAGCTGACCAGCGACATCACCAACTGCTCGCGGATCGGGTCGATCGGCGGGTTGGTCACCTGCGCGAACAACTGCTTGAAGTAGTTGTACAGCGGCTTGTCGCGGTCGGACAGCACCGGCAGCGCGCTGTCGTTGCCCATCGAGCCGATTGCCTCCTCGCCCTGGATCGCCATCGGCTCCATCAGCAGTTTCACGTCCTCCTGCGTGTAGCCGAAGGCCTGCTGCCGGTCGAGCAGCGGTACCTCGATGCGCGCGGCCGACGCGTCGCCGATCGCCGGCGCCGCCAGATCGTCGAGCTTGACGCGGATGCGCCGGATCCATTCCTTGTATGGCTGCGCCGCCGCAAGCTGCGTCTTCAGTTCGGCGTCGTCAATGATCCGGCCCTGCTCCGTGTCGATCAGGAACATCTTGCCCGGCTGCAGTCGCCACTTCTTGACGATGCGCGCATCCGGAATCGGCAGCACGCCCATTTCGGACGCCATGACGACGAGGTCATCGTCGGTGACGATGTAGCGCGCCGGCCGCAGGCCGTTGCGGTCGAGCGTGGCGCCGATGCGCACGCCGTCGGTGAAGGCGATCGCCGCCGGGCCGTCCCACGGCTCGAGCATCGCCGCGTGGTACTCGTAGAAGGCGCGGCGGCCCTCGTCCATCAGCGTGTGCTGCTCCCACGCCTCGGGAATCATCATCATCACCGCCTGCGCCAGCGGATAGCCGCCCATGGTCAGCAGTTCGAGCGCGTTGTCGAAGCAGGCCGTGTCCGACTGCCCTTCGTAGATCAGCGGCCAGAGCTTCTTCAGATCCTCGCCGAGCACCGGCGAGCTCATCACGCCCTCGCGCGCGCGCATCCAGTTGAAGTTGCCCTTGACGGTGTTGATCTCGCCGTTGTGGGCGATCATCCGGTACGGATGCGCCAGTTCCCAGGCGGGGAACGTGTTGGTCGAAAAGCGCTGGTGCACCAGGGCAATGGCCGTGACGGTGCGCGGATCGCGCAGATCGGGGTAGTAGCGGCCGACCTGGTCGGCAAGCAGCAGGCCTTTGTAGACGACCGTGCGGCCGGACATCGACGGCACGAAATATTCCTTACCGTGCTTCAGCCTGAGCCGCTGGATCTTGTGGCTGGCGCGCTTGCGGATCACATACAGCTTGCGCTCGAGCGCGTCAGGCACCATCACGTCCGAGCCCCGGCCGATGAAAATCTGCCGAATGCGCGGTTCTCGGTTCTTCACCAGCGGCGACATCGGCATGTCATGGTCGACCGGCACGTCGCGCCAGCCGAGCACGACCTGGCCTTCCTCGCGCACCGTGCGCTCGAGTTCCTGTTCGCAGGCCAGCCGCGAGGCATGCTCCTGCGGCAGGAACACCATGCCGACGCCGTATTCACCCGACGGCGGCAGCGAAACGCCGCCCTTCCCGAGCTCTTCGCGATAAAGCGCGTCAGGAATCTGGATCAGGATGCCGGCGCCGTCGCCGCACAGAGGATCAGCGCCGACCGCGCCGCGATGGTCAAGGTTCTGCAGGATCAGCAGCGCCTGACCGATCAGCGCATGACTCGCTTTGCCCTTGATATGTGCGACGAAGCCGACGCCGCAGGCATCGTGCTCCGCGTCAGGCGAATACATGCCCCGCTGCGCAGCGTCGTCGAGAATCCGGTCGTGTCGGCAAGCATCCATGGCGCGCTCCAAGCTTCAGCGGACCACTGTACTGCGGCGCAACACCCATCACAACCAAAAAAAATCGGGGTCAGACTCCGATTTTTTAAAATCGCGCCAGCGAAAGAATTAATTGGGGACAGAGTGCCGCTGCGATTCTGTCCTCTTCGACCATTCAGTCCCGCCCCTTTCGGGGTCGCCCGGCATGCCGAGGCGCCGCCCGGCGTCCGACACTCTGCGACACGCTGTCGACAAAGGCTTGCTGCCCCAGCGCCCAGCCTCGATGAGTGGCATAGCGAATTGCCTCGACCTCTCCGGCTTCCTGACCCCCTTCGAACAGGCAGCGATATGCACCCTGCCGGTCGAACGGGGTATTGCCGAGCGCCCAGTACAAGGCGTGCTCCGTGATCACCGGATCGACGCGCAGGCCGATGTGATGGGCGTGGCTCGACCAACGATAGTGCCCCGGCTCGTGCACGAGCCCCGCACGCACCGGATTCATCTCGATGTAGCGCATGCAGGCAAGCAGGTATCGGCTGGTCTCGATCAGCGTCGACCGATAGCGCCCCTCCCACAGCGTGCCCGTGCGTCCATACCGGTCGTTGAAGCGGCGCACGTAGCGGCGACCGAGCGCCTGCATCACCGTCGGCAGCGTTTCGCTTTGACCCGGCGTAGCCAGCAGGTGCACATGGTTCGGCATCAAAACGTAGGCGTGAATCGCCAGGCCGTTACCGTCGGCGAGTTCGGCGAGCTCACTCAGGTAGCAGGCGCAGTCGGACTCGTCGATGAATACCGACTGCCGGTTGTTGCCCCGCTGGATCAGGTGGTGCGGAAGCCCTGGGGCTGTAAGACGTGGCAGACGGGCCATCTGAAGTCACGCCGCGGGCGGCGCCGAAAATTGGAGTCTGACCCCGATTTTCTCACTTGATCCAGATCCGCTCCTCGCCAGTGTCGACGTGGACGAAGCCCTTGTTGAGGTACATGCCGACTCCACCTTGGCCAAAAACACTGGCCATACCCGCGAGGCGGGCGAGCGGCACGCCGGGGACGGTGATGTCGGCGGCTTTGCCGAGCACGTGGCGCGAATTCAGCGCTGCCCCTTCCGTGCGCCAGTTGGTCGAAAAAGTGCGGTATCCGGAGTTGACGTGGATCGGCTGCCGCACGCCGTTGAAGGCAAGCCAGTTCTGCAACCCGCAGAGCACGTCGAGCAGCCGCGGTGACATCGGAAAACTCTTGTTCGCCTGCACGTCGCGCAGCAGCCAGCAGATTTCCTGGTACGCCTCGCCGTCATAGCCCGACTCGGGCGTCCAGTAGATGCTGCGGATTTCGGTCTCGCCGCGCGACAGCCACAGCGAACGCGCGCCCTGCAGAAGACGCGCCCGCCAGTCGTTGGCACCTTGCGGCGCTGTGCCAGACGCAGCCAATTCCCCGCGCTGATCGCCAACCGGGGCTGTCGCGCCCCCCGCCCGCGCCAAAGCGGGAAGAACGACTCCGCCCGCCGCGCAGCAAACGCACGCCAGAAGCCGTCGCCGTCTCATCCCGATCATCGATTCCTCCGCCCTTGAAGCAGCACCCTTGCCCGCTCGCGTTGCTGTCGCTGAATCCGTCGCACCTCAAATCTCGCCAACCGCAAACAATCGCCGGTGTTCCTTCATTGCATAACGGTCGGTCATGCCGGCCACGTAGTCCGCAATCGCGCGCGGCCGGTCATGCTCGGCGCGCTGCCGATGATCGGTTGGCAGCAGCCGCGGCTCGTTCAGGAAAGTCTCGAACAGTTCGCGCACGACGCGCCGCGCCTTCTCGGTCATCCGCATCACCTGGTAGTGGCGGTACAGATGGTCGCGCAGAAACTGCTTGAGCGCGTCGGCCTCGTCGCGCACTGGCTCCGAGAATCCGACCAGCGGCGGCGCGACGCGAATGTCGTCGACCGATGCCGGCGCGGCGGCGTCGATGCGCCGGCGCGACTCGGCAATCAGGTCGACGACCAGCTCGTTGATCATGCGCCGGATCGTCTCGTGGATCATCCGCCGCTCGCCGATCGAGGGATGCTCGGCGCGTACCGCCCGGGCGTGGCGCGCGAACACCGGCACATCGTCGAGTTGCGCAAGGCTCAGCAGTCCCGAGCGCAGTCCATCGTCGATATCGTGGTTGTTATAGGCGATCTCGTCGGCCAGGTTGGTGATCTGCGCCTCGAGCGGCGGCTGCCGCCTCAGGAGGAAGCGTTCGCCGAGTTCGCCCAGTCGACGCGCGTTGTCGGCCGAGCAGTGCTTCAGTATCCCCTCGCGCGTTTCGAAGCAGAGATTGAGTCCGTTGAACGCGGCATAGCGCTCCTCGAGTTCGTCGACCACCCGCAGCGATTGCAGGTTGTGCTCGAAGCCGCCATAGGGGCGCATGCAGTCGTTCAGCGCATCCTGCCCGGCATGTCCGAACGGCGTATGACCGAGGTCGTGCGCCAGCGCGATCGCTTCGACGAGGTCCTCGTTCGCAGCCAGCGCCCGCGCCAGCGCACGCGCGATCTGCGCCACCTCCAGCGAGTGCGTCAACCGGGTTCGAAAAAGATCGCCCTCGTGGTTGACGAACACCTGTGTCTTGTACTCGAGCCGTCGGAACGCCGTGCTGTGCACGATGCGGTCGCGATCGCGCTGGAAATCGCTCCGCGTTGCCGCCGGCGGCTCGGCGTGCACTCGGCCCCGAGTGGCGGCCGCGCGAGCCGCGTACGGCGCCAGTCCCGTCTCGGCAATGTTCACCGGTAGCCGCCCGACATCAAGGTCGCCTCCAACGCCGCCGGCGGCACGGTGCGCTGGACGGCTCGCCCGATGCGCTCGAGGAGGATGAAGCGAATCTCCCCGGCCTCGGTCTTCTTGTCGCCGCGCATCGATTCGAGCGCAGCGGCCCGGCTCAGGCCCTCGATTCGCGTTGGGAGCTTCGCGGCAGCGATCGCCCTTTCGACGACCTCGACTTCCGCGCGCGTAATCAGATCCAGCCGCTGCGACAGGTCTGCGGCGAGGCACATGCCGCAGCCAACAGCTTCGCCGTGCAACAGGCGCTCATAGCCGGTCAATGCTTCGATCGCATGGCCAAACGTATGGCCAAGGTTCAGCAGCGCGCGCTCGCCGGACTCCTTCTCGTCGCGGGCAACGATTGCCGCCTTGATCTCGCAGGAATGGCCTATCGCCGCGGTCAGGGCCTGCTCGTCGCAGGCAAGCAGCCCCGGAAGGTCGCTCGTCACCTGCGCGAAGTACTCCGCGTCGGCGAGCAACCCGTGCTTGATCACCTCGGCCAGCCCGGCCGACAGCTCGCGCGGCGGCAAAGTCCGCAGCGTATCGGTATCGGCAATCACGGCCTC
>JAHEDN010000395.1 GCA_024641225.1 Burkholderiales bacterium
ACGGCGGATTGGCGCAGTCGCGCGCGCGGGCGACGATCCAGGGCGACGCCGCGCCGCTGCATCCAGGCACGTCGCGCCATGCCGAGGCCCGCGCGCGCTACCTGCAGCGTTTCCCGCAAGCTGCGGAGATATTTGCCCTGCCCGACTTTTCGCTGTTCGCGATCCGGCCGACGTCGGTGCGCTTCATCGGCGGTTTCGCGCAGGCGGTCAGCCTGACCCCCGACCTCTTTGGGCGTGCGCTGCGCGAGGGATAGCGGCGCCGCGGATCGGGCATCATTGAGCCGATTCGACGGCCGGCCGCCGCGCCATCGTCGACCCGATCGTCGTTGATGACTACCGACCGGCCCCTCGCTCGTGCTGTCCTCCCGTTGTGTTGCCGCGAAGCGCCGCGGGCTGAGCGCGGCATGAGCCGCCGCCGCAGCGACCTGCTCCGCGCCCTGCTTGCGCTGGCCGTCGCTTTCATCCTCACCACGGCCGCGGTCAGCCTCCTGTTCAGCCGCGGGCAGGTGGTCGGCGACTTCATGGCGCCGGCGCTGCTCGACGGCGACGCGATCGTCGTCGACCGCGCCAGCGGCCATTTCATCGACTACCGCGCTGGCGAGATCGTGTCGCTGCAGATACCGGGCGAGCCGCGCGGAAGGTTGCTCAAGCGCGTCCGCGGCGGCCCCGGCGATCCGGTGCTGGCCGGCGGCATGCTGCTGCGCACGCTCGGTCCGGACGAATTCGTCGTCGACGACGAACTCGCCCACCATGGACACGCGGTGCTCGAGCGCGACGAGATCGAGGGCCGCGTCCTGCTGCGTGCCTGGCCGCTGTCGCGCCTCAAATGGCGGCCGGGACTCGAGCAGTGACGGGCGCCCGTACGCTTCGGGGCGTACTTCTCGCCACCGTGCTGGCATCGCCCGCGCTGGCCGGCGGCCTGCGCACCGACTTCGGCGAGCAGGCGCTGGCCCAGGAAATGGCGCGCCGGCCGATCGTGCTGCTCGGCGAGACGCACGACAACGCCGTACAGCATGCGACGCGCGCGGCGGCGCTGCGCCGGCTGCTGGCCGGTGGCGCGCGGCCGGCGATTGCTTTCGAGCAGTTCGATCGAGAGCGTCAGGCCGACATCGACCGCGCCCGGCACGAAGCGCCACCAGCCGGCCGCACACCGGCCGAGCATGTGATGGAAAGCGCAAGAGCCGCACGCGGGTGGAACCGATCGCTGTATCGGCCGTTCGTCGAGCTTGCGCTCGAATACGACGTGCCGATCGTAGCCGCCAACCTGTCGCGTGCCGACGCCATGCGGGTTGCCATGCAAGGTTTCGGCGCGGTGTTCGACGACGCGACGCGGCAGCGTTTCGCGCTCGACGCGCTGCCGCCGGCGCTGCTCGCCGCGCACGAACGCGCAGTCGACGACGGCCACTGCAACCGCATGCCGGCCGACTCGCTGGCGGCGCTGGCGCGGGCGCAAATCGCCCGCGACCTGGTGCTGGCGGAGGCGATCCGCCCACATTTCGCGCGCGGCGTGGTGCTGCTGACTGGCAACGGCCACGCGCGCAACGACATCGGCATCCCGTTTTTTCTCAGCGAGGCCGAGCGTGCGCAGGCGATCACGATCGGCCTGCTCGAGAACGACGGGCCGGACGACGAATGGGCAAAACGCTTCGACGTCGCCTTCGGCACTCCCGTGCAGGAACGCGAGGATCCCTGTGCGACGCTTCCGCAGCGCCGCTGAGTCATTCGCACGGCCCTTGTGCCCGCGCGGCGCGGGGGGTCGGCGGTGACGCGGGGACGGGTGGGCAAGGCGCGAACGGCGAAGCTGCTGCGCGCGCTCGAGCGCCTGCTGCCGGTCTACGGCGGCACGGCCGGCGCAGAGAAGCTGCGCCTGCTGGCCGAGGTCGCCCCGCTGCGCCTCGACCGCGCGACTGAGCTCGTCACGCTGCAGCGGATCGTCTGCTTTCTCAGCGCCTTTCCCGATGACGCGGCCGTGCATCGCGCAGCGCGCGGCCTGGCCGGCGGGTTCGTCGCGCGCCTGAGGCGGCTGACGAAGGCGCAGCGCGAACAGCTCGATGATTCCGGCGCGGCCGGCAGCTGGACGCGCCACTTCTACGCCGCCGCTGCGGCGCGCTGGATGGCGCAGCGCTTCGCCGGATCGGTCGACGTCGACTGGAAGGCGGGCAACGCGGCCGACGCGCTGGAGCCGCTGATCTCGCCGCTGCTCGACCCGATGGAGGCCGAAGTCGCCGACCTCTCCGCGTCAGGCCTGCGCGACTGGCTGGCGCAAGGGCGCGGGGATGGCGGCAACGATCTCGACTGGCTGCTCGCTCAGCATGGCGCCGGGCGTTCACGGCGCGAATTCGACCGCGCCTTCGACGCTGCCGAAGTGCCGCTTGCCTGGCGGCTCGACGACCGCGCCGGCAACACCGGCAACGTGCTGCGCGGGCCGGTCGCGGCGCGTCGGCAGGGGTTGCGCCGCCCGTCCGGAGAGTCGCGCGCGGCCATCGTGCAGCCGATCCCGGTCGAGCGCCTGACGCGCCGCGCTGCCGCGCGACTGCTCGACGTGTGGCGCGCCGCGCTGTGGTCGCGCACGCGGACCGTGTTTCAGATCGAGCAGCCGAACCTCGACGAATGCTATCTCGCGGATTTCGGTGGCGGCCTTCGCTTCGCGGCGATCGGCGTAGCGCCCGAGCGCCGCGGCGCGCTGGAGGCGACCTACGGCCACCTGCTGCTCGCCAACGGCATGCCGGTCGGCTACGGCGGCTTCACCGCGCTTTTTGCGCAGGTCAACACCGGCATCAACGTGTTTTCCGAATACCGCGGCTCGGAGGCCGCCTTCGCCTTCGAGCAGTCGCTGCGCGTGATGCACGCCATTACCGGCAACGCGCGCTTCGTGATCAATCCGTACCAGTTCGGCGCCGGCAACGACGAGGCGCTGCAGAGCGGCGCCTTCTGGTTCTATTACCGGCTCGGCTTCCGCTCGGCGCAGCCTCGGGCGCGCGCGCTGGCCGAGAAGGAGTTCGCCCGCATGCGCCGCGACCGCGACTATCGCGTGCCGATCGCCACGCTGCGCAGGCTCGCCGCGTGCGACATCCACCTCGACCTCGCCGACGATGCCGGCGCGAGGTTCTTCGACGAGGCCTGGCTGCAGAACCTCGCCGCTGGGATTACGGCGGCGATTGCGCGAGAAGGCGTGATGAACCGCGCCGAGTCGCTGCGGCGGCTGGCCGAGCGGCTCGCGCGCGCACTCGGCATCCGGCTTGCCGACTGGACTGCACTCGAACAGCAGGGCTTCGCGCAGTTCGCGTCGATCCTGGCGCAGATCGACGACCTGGCCGCATGGCCGAGGGCGGAACGCGA
>JAHEDN010000030.1:0-10567 GCA_024641225.1 Burkholderiales bacterium
GTCGGTAAGGCGGCGGGCGTCGTCGCCGGTCGCGCGCTGTGCGGCGTCGGCGATCAGCTGCGCACCGACACGCGCGGCCAGGCGGATGTCGCCCTCGTCGATGCGGCGCTCGTAGTCGTGATGCCAGGTGAGGAAGCGATCGACCCAGGCGCACACCGTGTAGACCCAGCGGCCGATGGCGTCGGGCTCGAACACGGCGCGCCAGCGATCGTTGCCGATCGCCACCATTGGCGCCTCCTGCCACTGCGTGTCGCTCTCGCGCCGCCACTTCAGGCGCACGGCGATCACGTCGTGGCCGTCGGCAAAGCAATCGGCCTCGACCGCGACCCGGTCGCCGACGATTCGCTTGGCGGCGAATCGGCCGCCATCGACCATCGGCGAAATGCTTTCCACCACCGCGCGCACGCGGCCGTCGACGAGAGGGTTGGCGGCCGGCACGCCGCACGTCGTTATTGGTTCGACTCGCATTTGAAGATCACCGTCGAAAGGGGAGGCAGGGTCAGGGTCAGCGACTGGTTGCGGCCATGCGCCGGGACGGGCTGGCTGGAGACGCCGCCCAGGTTGCCCATGCCGCTGCCGCCGTACTCCCGCGCGTCACTGTTGGCAAGCTCCCGCCAGTGACCGCCCCGCGGCACGCCGACCGCGAAATTGTGCCGTGGTAGCGGCGTGAAGTTGCACACGATCAGGACCAGTTCGCCGCTGCGCGACCGGCGCACGTAGGACAGCGTGCTCGCCTGGTGATCGGACGCATCGATCCACTCGAAGCCGGCGCCCTCGAAGTCGATTTCGTGCAGTGCGGCTTCGGCGCGATAGACGCGGTTCAGGTCGGCGACCCATCGCTTCAGGCCGCCGTGGTCCGGGTACTGCAGCACCCACCACTCGAGTTCGCCTTCATGCGTCCATTCGCGCCGCTGGCCGAACTCGCCGCCCATGAACAGCAGCTTCTTGCCCGGATGCGTCCACATGTAGCCGTACAGCGTGCGCATGCCGGCGAACTGCTGCCAGTTGTCGCCGGGCTGCTTGCCGATCAGCGAGCCCTTGCCGTGCACGACCTCGTCGTGCGACAGCGGGAGCACGAAGTTCTCGTTGAACGCGTAGATCAGCGAGAAGGTGATCGTGTTGTGGTGGTACTGGCGGTACAGCGGGTCTTCCTTGAAGTACTTGAGCGTGTCGTGCATCCAGCCCATGTTCCATTTCATGCCGAAGCCCAGGCCACCGAGATAGGTCGGCCGCGACACCATCGGCCACGCGGTCGATTCCTCGGCGATCATCTGCACGTCGGGAAAGTCGCGGTACACGGACAGGTTCAGCGTGCGCAGGAAATCGATCGCCTCGAGATTCTCGTTGCCGCCGTACTGGTTCGGAATCCACTCGCCTTCCTTGCGGCCGTAGTCGAGGTAGAGCATCGACGCCACCGCGTCGACGCGCAGGCCGTCGAAGTGATACTCGGAAAGCCAGTAGTGCGCCGACGACAGCAGGAAGGCGCGGACCTCGTGCCGCCCGTAATTGAAGATCGACGAGTGCCAGTCGGGGTGATAGCCCTGGCGCGGGTCCTGGTGCTCGAACAGGTAGGTGCCGTCGAAGCGGCTGAGACCGTGCGGATCGTCCGGGAAGTGCGACGGCACCCAGTCGAGGATCACGCCGATGCCGTGCTGGTGCAACGTGTCGACCAGGTACTTCAGGTCCTGCGGCGAGCCGTAGCGCGACGTCGGCGCGAAATAACCGGTGCACTGGTAACCCCACGAGCCGTAGAACGGATGCTCCGAAATCGGCAGCAGTTCGACGTGCGTGAAGCCCATCTCGGTGAGGTAATCCGCCAGTTCGTGCGCCGCTTCGCGGTACGACAGCATGCGGCCGTCGCGACGTCGCCACGAGCCCAGATGCACTTCGTAGACCGACATCGGCGCGGACAGGCCGTTGCGCGCGGAGCGCGCGGCCATCCAGTCGCCATCGCCCCACTGGTAGTCGAGCGACCACGCACGAGAGGCAGTCTCCGGCGGCACCTGGGCGTAGAAGCTAAACGGATCGGCCTTGTCGAAGGCGTGGCCGTCGTGAGTGCTGATCCGGTATTTGTATCCGGCGCCCGGGCTGACGCCGGGAACGAACGCCTCCCAGATGCCCGACGAATCGTGCCGCGCGGCCATCGGCGCCGCGCTCGGGTCCCAGCCGTTGAAGTCACCGATGACCGAGACCGCGCGCGCGTTGGGCGCCCAGACGGCGAAATGCGCGCCGTCGGCCGTTATCTGGCAACCGAACTTCTCGTACAGCGTGCAATGCGTGCCTTCGCGGAACAGATAGACGTCGTGTTCGCTCAGTGGCGAGCCGGGGCGGCCTTTGGCAGCGGCCGGCGCGTCAACGGGTGCGGAAATTCGGGTCGAGGGCAAGGGGCCTCCTTGAAGTCGTTGCGGATTCAAACGTCCGCGCCAAGGCTGGCGCGGGTCGACTTTTTCTGCTTGCCGGGCTGCGTAGCGGCGGCCCGTCGTGTCTAGCTGCTCTTGCCGATCTTCAGCTGAGTCAGCAGGTCCATGGGCAGCGGGAAGACGATCGTCGAACTGCGGTCGCCGGCGATCTGGGTCAGCGTCTGCAGGTAGCGCAACTGCATCGCCTGCGGTTCCTGGGCCAGCATCTGCGCTGCTTCGAGCAGGGTAGCAGAGGCCTGCTTCTCGCCTTCTGCGTGAATCACCTTAGCACGCCTCTCGCGCTCGGCCTCGGCCTGGCGGGCGATCGCGCGAACCATCGACTCGTTCAGGTCGACGTGCTTGATCTCGACGTTGGTGACCTTGATGCCCCAGGCATCGGTCTGCGCGTCGAGGATCTTCTGGATGTCGAGGTTCAGCCTTTCGCGCTCCGACAGCATCTCGTCGAGCTCGTGCTTGCCGAGCACCGCGCGCAGCGTCGTCTGCGCCAGCTGGCTGGTCGCCTGCAGGAAGTTGGCGACCTGGATGATCGCCTTGTCCGGCTCGACGACGCGGAAGAAGACGATCGCATTGACCTTCACCGACACGTTGTCGTGCGAGATCACGTCCTGCTCCGGCACGTCCATCGTCACCACGCGCAGGTCGACACGCACCATCTGCTGGACGCCCGGAATGATGATGACGAGCCCCGGACCCTTGACCTTCCAGAAGCGGCCGAGCATGAAGACCACGCCGCGCTCGTATTCCCGCAGGATGCGGAACGACGAAACGACGACGATCAGCAGCAGCAGCAGCAAGGTGCCGATTCCGAACTGGAAATTGAACAGCATGGTCACTCCTTCAGTTTCCCGACCGCCTCGCCGCGCAGCGGTTCCACGGTCAGGGTCAGGCCTTCGATTGCGGTGACGCGCACCTTGTCTCCCGGCGCCAGCGGCGTTGCGCTGCGCAGGCGCCAGCGCTCGCCGTGCACGTAGGCCCAGCCGTCCGCGTCGACGACCTCGCCAACCGCGCCGATCAGTTCCTCGGCGCCGCTGACGACACGCGCGCGTCGCGCGCGCAGCGCCATGCCGCCCACCAGGATCACCGCCGCCGCGCTCGTCAGCGCCATGGCGGCGATCACCGGCAGCGGGATGCCAAAGCCGGGCACTTCGGTATCGATCAGCAGCGTGGCGCCAAGCACGAAGGCGACGATGCCGCCGATGCCGAGCACGCCGAAGCTCGGCAGGAATGTTTCGGCGATCATCAGGCCCAAGCCAAGCAGCAGCAGGCCCAGTCCGGCGTAGTTGACCGGCAGCAGGTGCAGCGCATACAGCCCAAGCAGCAGGCAGATGCCGCCGGCCACACCGGGCACGCCGACACCCGGCGATGAAAACTCGAAGAACAGTCCGTAGACGCCGACCAGCATCAGGATCAGCGCCACGCTCGGGTTGGTGATCACCGCCAGGAACTGGTTGCGCGCGTCAGGGGCGAGCGTCAGCAGCGTCGCCGCCTCGGTGTCGAGCCGGACGGTGCGTTCCAGCACCTTGATCTCGCGCCCGTGCAGCGCCTTGAGCAGCGCCGGCACATCCTGCGCGATCAGGTCGATTACGTTTTCCTTCAGCGCCTGAACGGCCGAAAGGCTGATGCCCTCGCGCACCGCGCGCTCACCCCAGTCGGCATTGCGGCCGCGCAGCTCAGCCAGGCTGCGGATATAGGCCACCGCGTCGTTGACCTGCTTGGCGCGCATCGCGTCGGCCGGACCGGGCGGCGGGCCCGGCGTCGTGTCTGCGCTCTGTTCCTCTGCGCTCTTTTCGACGGCCTTCTCGCCGGCCGACTGTGGTTTGCGAACTGGCGTGTCACCGCTGGGCGCGGATCCCGGCATGCCCAGCGGCACTGGCGTGGCCGCGCCAAGGTTGGTCGCCGGAGCCATCGCCGCCACGTGGCTGGCGTAGAGGATGTAGGTGCCGGCGCTCGCTGCCCGGGCACCCTCCGGCGAGACGAAGCTGGCCACCGGCACCGGCGAGGCGAGGATGGCCTTGATGATCTGTCGCATCGAGGTATCGAGGCCACCGGGGGTGTCGAGCTGGAGCACGACGAGCGAGGCGCCTTGTTCGTGCGCCTTGCCAATGCCGCGCTCGATGTAGTCGGCCGAGGCGGGACTGATCGCGCCTTCGACCTGCAGTACCGCCACCGTCGTCGCGCGCGCGGCACCGGAGGCCAGCACCATGGCGAGCAGCACGCCGATGGCGGCGATCAGTCCGCGTCCAGTCGGGCCGCCGGTGCCGGACTCGTTCTGCACCGAACCCCCGCCTCGCCAGGCCGCAGTGTCTAGGGCGCGCATGTAATTGATGTTATTCACCTTGTGGACTGTCGATTGCTTTGGGTCAGCACTTGTGCCGATGGCGCCGGATATGCGGGAAGCCCTCGTTCAGCGACGATGCCTGCTGCGGCGGCCGAGGCGCGCTTGGCGAAGCGCCAGGCGCGCGCCATCTGGCAGTCTAGGAACCGCACGTTCAGGGAAGAAGGGGCACCGCACGTACGCAACGACCGCAGTAGGGTCGATGCTGCACCCGAAGGCGGAGGGCGAGGGCGGTGCGTGCAGCGCAGCGCGGCACGCCCCTTTCGGTCACTGCGGCGATTCGCTCCCGGCTTCCAGGGCGAGTTTGACCAGGTCGGCGACTCGCCGCACGTCGAGCTTGTCCATCAGGCGCGCCTTGTAGACCTCCACCGTGCGCGGGCTGATGCCGAGGTCGGCGGCGATTTCGCGATTGTGGCGGCCGGCGACGACCTGTGCCATGACCTCGCGTTCACGCTGCGTCAGGCGCTCCAGGCGGCCGGTCAGTACGGCTGCCTGTGCCTGCCGGTCCGCGCTTTCCGCATCCCGCGTGATCGCCACTCCCACCAGTTCCACGAGCCGGTCGTTGTCGACCGGTTTCTCGATGAAATCGAGCGCACCCGCCTTCAGCGCGTCGCGCGCAGTACTGACGTCGCCGTGACCGGTGATGAAGATCACGGGCATCGTGATGCTTCGGTCCGTCAGCTGCGCCTGCAGCTGCAACCCATCGATGCCTTCGAGTTGCAGGTCGATCAGCACGCAGCCGCGCCAGTCCGGCTGAACGGACCCGAGGAAACTCTCGGCCGACTCGTACGCCAGGCAGCGTATGCCGCGCATGCCGAGCCAGAGCGAAAGCGAATCGCGGACCGCGCTGTCGTCGTCGACAATGTAGGCTGTGGGGTTCGGGGACATCGGAAATCGCCTGGATCAATGCGGAAGCTTTTCTCGTGCGCATTATCGCGTAAGGGCAGGCGGGTGTTTTTCTTTCCCTGGGCTCGAATCGGCCGCGCAACGTACCAGCCCGGTTTCGCAGTGATTGCTGCGGAGACTTACTTACGGCATGCGCGGATTCGACGGTACGTTCCGCGTGCAACCATGGTGTTTAGGCTGCAACTGTCTGTAGGGCGAAGAGCGGATCAGAAGCGGCCCGACCTTGCGGCCGGCGCCGATCGGTCGCCGCCGCGGTGGCCAAGGCCGCACGGCGGCAGTCGTCACGCAGCGGATGTGCCGTGTGCGAGAGAGTGCGTCGGGCCGCGGCGCCATGGATCCGCGGGGCGGGTGTGCTTGGCTGCACCGCCGCTGCCGCTGGACATCGACCTCTCATGCTGAAACTTTCCCTGCGATTCGTCCTGCCGCTGCTGATTGCGGTCGCCGCGCTGGCTTACCTGTCGGTGCCGCTGATCGACCGTCTCACCCTGCGCTGGTTCATGAGCGATCTTGACCAACGCGCGCAGGCCATCACCGCCACGCTGTCCGGGTCGCTGCGCGATGCCTACGGCCAGGGTGCGCTGCCCCGGGTCACCGCGTTGCTGAACGACGCCTCTACGGACGAGCGACTGCAGTCGATCGCCCTGTGCGACACGCGCGGCACGATGATCGCCCGCTCGGCGCAGTTCCCCGAAAGCGTGGCTTGCAGGCCTTCCGCTGGCGACGAGCGCGTGTTGCGCCTGCCACAGGGCGTGCTGCATGCGACCCGGGTGCCCTTGCCGCTGGGCGCAGTGGGCGGGGCTACGCACAGCATGGTGGTGCTGCACGACATGAGCTTCATCGAGCTGCGCTCGAGCGAAACCCGCTGGTATGCGATGGCCACGTTCGCCGTTCTTGCGCTGGTCGTTGCTCTCATTACGGTCGCCGTCGCGCACCTGAGTTGGCGGGGCTGGGTGCGTGGCGTGCGTGCGATGCTTACCGGAGAGGGTCTGCTGCGACCTTTTGCGGAGGGTGCGGGCAGTGTCGACAAGGCGTTACTGCCGCTGGAGGCGGAGGTGCGCAGCCTGTTCCGTCGACTGGAGAGGCAGCGCGCTTCGGATACCGGGGCCAGCGAAGGCTGGTCTCCGCAACGGCTGCGCTCGGTGCTGCAGAGCCAGTACGCGGGCGACGAAATCATCGTTGTTTCGAATCGTCAGCCTTATTCACATGAACGCCGGGGCGACCAGATTGTCGTCGCGCAGCCTGCCAGCGGGCTGGTCACGGCACTCGAACCGGTGCTGCGCGCAGCCAGCGGCACTTGGATCGCACACGGCGGCGGCTCCGCCGACGCCGAGGTTTCCGACAGCGAAGGTCGTGTGCAGGTACCTCCGGACCGGCCGGCCTACACGCTGCGCCGCATCTGGCTGACACAGGAACAGGTCAAGGGCTACTACGAGGGCTTCGCCAACGAGGGCCTGTGGCCGCTATGTCATATCGCGCACGTCCGCCCCGTGTTCCGCGCCGACGACTGGCGGCACTTCGTCGACGTGAGCCAGCGCTTCGCCGATGCGGTGGTGAAATCCACCAAGCGACCCGATCCGCTGGTGCTCGTGCAGGACTATCACATGCCGCTGGTGCCGCAGATGATCCGCGACCGCCTGCCGCAGGCCACCGTGGTCACCTTCTGGCACATCCCGTGGCCGATGTCGGAAACCTTCGGCATCTGTCCTTGGCGCGAGGAAATCCTCGAAGGCCTGCTTGGCAGCCACATCGTCGGGTTCCAGACGCCTTCGCATTGCCGCAACTTCATCGATGCGGTCGATACCTTTCTCGAAGCCAGGATCGAACACGAGGACATGACGATCCATCGTGCCGGGCAGCTCACCCGCGTTGCGCCGTACCCGATCTCGATCGCCTGGCCGCCGGTCAACGAAGAGCCGATCGAGGCGACGCGAGCTCGCGTGCACGCGGCGCTGGGCCTGCCCGAGGGGCACCGCATCGCCATCGGCATCGACCGCCTCGATTACATCAAGGGCCTGATCGAGCGCTTTGCCGCGGTCGAGCACCTGATGACCACGCAGCCGCAGTGGCGCGGTCGCTTCACGCTGGTTCAGGTCGCCTCGCCGTCGCGCAGCGATCTGCCCGAGTACCAGGCCTTTCACGACCGCGTGGTGGTCGAGGCGCAGAGGATCAACGATGCGGTCGGCACCGCGCGCGCGCCGGCGATCCTGCTGAAGATCGAACACCAGGGCGCACAGCAGGTGCGCGACCTCTATCGAAGTGCCGACGTCGGCATGGTGACCAGTCTGCACGACGGCATGAACCTGGTGGCGAAAGAGTACATCGCCTCGCGTGACGACGAGCAGGGCGTACTGCTGCTGTCGGTGTTCACCGGCGCCTCGCGCGAACTGCATGAGGCGCTGCTGGTCAATCCGTACTCGGCCGAGGAAACCGGCAATGCGCTGGCGCGCGCGCTGGCGATGCCGCTCGCGGAGCAGCGCGAGCGGATGCGCACGATGCGCGCCTGGGTGCACAGCCACAACATCTACCGCTGGGCCGGCGCGATGCTGATCGACGCGGCGCGCGTGCGCTCGCGCGAACGGGTCAGCGCACGCATCGAACAACTGCAACGCCGCCACCTGAAGGTGGCCTCATGAACGGCGCATCTCCTGCTACCACCCTCTATGCATTCTCGAAAGAGGGCACCCAAGCGCTGCGCAGGCTGCGCGGGCGGCGGTTGCTGGCGGCGTTCGATTTCGACGGCACGCTGGCGCCGATTGCGCTGCGCCCCGAGCAGGTGGTCACGCCACCGGGCGTCCGTGCCGCGCTCGACCGGCTGCGCGGCCTGTGCGCCACCGCGGTGATCAGCGGCCGTTCGCGCGACGACGTACTGAACCGCCTCGGCGTACATGTCGACTACATTGTCGGCAATCACGGTATCGACGGCCTTCCCGGCGCCGAACGAGAGACGGCCGAATGCGTTGCCGTCAGCCAGGACTGGCGCGCGCAGCTGCGGGGCGGCGAGCCACTGCGCACCCTCGATCCCGGGATCATGCTCGAAGACAAGCACGTGTCGCTGTCCGTGCACTACCGCGAGGCACGGGACAGCGCCCGCGCCTGCGCGCAGTTGCCGGCCGTGTTTGCGGCGCTGCAGCCGGCGCCGCGCATCGTCACCGGGAAGATGGTGTTCAACCTCCTGCCGCCAGCCGCCGTCGACAAAGGCACTGCAATGCTGCGCCTGCTTGAACTCGCGAAGGCGCGGGCGGGCCTTTATGTCGGCGACGACGTCACCGACGAGGACGTCTTCCGCCTGCACCAGCCCGATCTTCTGACCGTCCGGATCGGCCGCGACGACACCAGCCAGGCACGGCTCTACCTGCGCGCGCCGTCGGAGATTCCGCGCCTGATCGACGCGCTTATCGTCGAGTTGTCGGCCACCGGAAGCCAGGCACGGTCGGCGGCGCACTGAGACGGGGCCCAAGGGCGCATCAATCTGCCGAGAGGCCGGGCCACAGATCGGGAGGGCAGGGAGCGGGGCTCGCGGGCGGAGGCGGCCAGGCCCACTTCGCGCGGCCCCTCGGCCTGCAATCGGAAGCCGTCTTCCCTTCTAGAGCTTCACCGCCAGAACAGGAATCCTGCTCGAGCCGATCACGCTTTCGGTGACACTGCCGACCACGACGCGCTCCCAGCCGGTGCGGCCGTGCGTGCCCATGACGATCAGGTCTGCTTCGCGCGCCTGCGCGGTCTCGACGATCAGCTTGTCCGGGTCGCCACGCAGCACCACCTTGTCAGCCTCGATCTTCCTGCTCTGCAGGTGCTCGCGCACGCGGGAGGCCGATTCGTCGGCGGCCGCGGCGCGCTCTTCGTTGAAGGAATCGCGGATCGTCGAGACGACCGTCACCGGCAGGCGGCACAACTCGGCGATTTTCGTCGCCGCAACGGCCGCCGCGTCCGAAAATCGCGAGCCGTCGGTGGCCAGCAGGATCCGCTTGCGCCACATCGCCGCGCCCTCCATGACCACCAGCACGCTGCACTTGGCCTTGCCAACGGCACGCGAGGTGGCGTCGCCGATCATCCGCTTCATCAGGCCGCGCTTGCCGCGCCGGCCCATGACGATCACGTCGGCGCGCTCCCGCTCGGCGGCAGCAATGATCTCGTCGACCGGGTCGGGACCCCTGCCGACGACCGTCTCGGCCGCGATGCCTCGCTTGACGGCCTCGCCGTGGATGCGCTGGAGGAGGGCGTGCGTTTCCTCTTCGGCGGCCTGAATCAGGTCGGGCGCTACGGATTCGGCGGCCGGATTGGTGATCACGATGCTGGTGATCAGAAGCGTCCCGCCGCACTTCTCGACCATTGCCAGCGCCACCCGCTCGGCATCGGCGCAATACTCCGAACCGTCCGTGGCGAGCATGATCCGCTCGAGCCGCCCGGTCGGCGACAACTGGCTATTCATCTCTTCCTCCGCCGCATCTCATCCGCCGGCGCCGCCGGCCCCCGCACTCGCGCATACGGCCGATCAACCGGTCGCACGCGTTCAGGATAGCCACTGTGTTCGACGGCGCGCAAACACCAGTCGTTCGGAATGGGTTCGCCGCGGACGTGCCGGCCTTTCCGATCGTTTGCACCGGCACACCGTATTGAAGGCAGACAGGCAGCTTCTTGCACAATTCACCGGGCGTGGTTCGGCGCCCCGTCCGGCGGACGCGGCCAACCTCGATACTCAAATCGATCGATTCGCGAGGCGGCTCTCGAGTCCAGGGTGCTGGGGAGAGGGACGGCCGATACGATGTCGACGTCTGTAGCCGACACTCCACAACGTTCGTCGAGTTGACATAATATTCATTATGCGTATTCCGACAGGAAGAAGAGTCTCTCCTCGCAAGACGCTTTAGTAACCAAGCCTAACCAATTCTTATATAAAAATTTTTCA
>JAHEDN010000030.1:10577-12131 GCA_024641225.1 Burkholderiales bacterium
GAAATTATCAGTCGTCGCCGCCTCGACGGATCCGGCGGAAGTTTCGCGCAACTCGGCGAGCTTCGCCGCGACGTGCGGAACGAATGACGGCTCGTTGGTCCGGCCGCGAAACGGCACCGGTGCGAGATACGGCGCATCGGTCTCGATCAGGATCCGCTCCATCGGCAGCGCTTGCGCGACGGCCTGAAGTTCGCGGGCGTTCTTGAAAGTGACGATGCCCGAGAACGATATGAAGAAGCCCATCTCGATGGCCGCCCGCGCGACCTCAAGAGACTCGGTAAAGCAGTGCATGACGCCGCCCGCTTCGCCGGCGCGCTCCTCGCGCATGATCCGCAGCGTGTCCTCGGCCGCCGAGCGGGTGTGGATGATCAGCGGCTTGCACGCCTCGCGCGCGGCGCGGATGTGCACCCGAAAGCGGTCCCGCTGCCAGTCAAGAGGCTCGGGCAGCCGGTAATAGTCGAGGCCGGTTTCGCCGATAGCGATGACCCTCGGCCGGGAGGCCAGATCGGCCAGGCGCTGCACCGTGGGCTCCTCGCCCTGGGTCGTATCCGGATGCACGCCCACCGAGGCGTAGATCCGCTCGTCGCGCAGCGCCAGCGCATGGACCGCCTCGAACTCGTCGAGCCGCGTGCAGACGCTGAGCGCCAGGTCCACCCGGGCGGCGGCCATTCGCGCAAGCACGCCGTCGATAGCGCCGGCGAGTTCGGGAAAAGCGAGATGGCAGTGCGAATCGACGTACACGGCGCCGCCGTTGCTTCCCGGCGGAGGATCAGATCGTGTGCGTCGGGCGTCCCGACTTGATCGCCGCGCCGAGCGCGATCTCGATGCTGCGCCGCGCGGCAACACCCGTCTCATCGCCGGGGAAATGCACCCCAATCCCCGGTGTGCGCGCCGTCCCTCCCGCCGGGCTGATCCAAACGACGCGGCCGGCGATCGGATACTTGGTCGGATCGTCCATCAGCGTGAGGATCAGGTACACCTCGTCGCCGAGCTTGTACGGACGATTGGTCGGCACGAAGACGCCGCCGTTCTTCAGGTACGGCATGTAGGCGGCGTAGAGCGCCGCCTTTTCCTTGATCGCCAGCGACAGGATCGCCGGCCGACCCCCCACAGCCGCATTCACCGTACTCGGGCCAAAAACGTCGGCGGCGCCGCTGCCGCCAGATCGGCTGCTGGGTGTGTCGCTCATCTGCGGTCGTCAGAAGACTTCGATGTACCTGGCAAGCAATGATTCGATGACAAGGCGCGAGTTCAGCGGATGATCACGCGCAACGGCGGCGGTCTTCAGTGCATCGGTCCATTGCCAGAGTTTTTCGGCGCGCGCCGCGCCAGCCAGCTTGGCAATGCCTGCTTCGCGTCGAGGATGATAGCGGACGACGCCGCGCGCACGGTACAGCAGCAGATCGAATGCCCAGCACTGCATCAGCCGCAGGCTCGCCGGCACCACCGGATCGCGGCCGACGCCGCTGGCGATGGCGGCCGCGGTCAGCGCGGGACCGCGCTCGAGCAGGCGATAAAGCGCACCCGCTGCCTCAGCGGCCGGCGACTCTTCGC
>JAHEDN010000031.1 GCA_024641225.1 Burkholderiales bacterium
CGCGCCCGATTCACACGTGACCTTGCATTATCGTCTGGCTGCTTTCGTCGACGGCGCCGAGCGCGAAGTGGTCAGCACGCTGGGCGGACATCCGGCGACGCTGCAACTGGGCGGCGGACACCTGGCGGCCGGTCTCGAGGCGCGGCTGCTGGGCCTTGCCGAAGGGGACGAGGTGTCGTTCGAAATCGGACCCGCGGAAGCATTCGGCGAGCGAAACGCATTGCTGGTTCAGGTGATATCGCGGGCGGCGTTCGATGCCAACGCCGACTCCGGAAGCGACTACGTGGCCGGCGATGTCGTCGAGTTCAATCGCGATGGCGGGCGCATGGCAGGCGTACTGAAGGAACGCGACGATCGTCGCGTGATCGTCGACTTCAACCATCCGCTGGCCGGGCTGCCCGTGCGTTTTTCAGTCCGCGTGATCGGAGTGCTGTGATGGAAGTCCTGCTCGCTCAGCCGCGCGGCTTCTGTGCTGGCGTCGATCGGGCCATCGATATCGTCGAGCGGGCGCTCCACGTCCACGGCGCGCCGATCTACGTGCGCCATGAAATCGTGCACAACACGCACGTGGTGGCTGACCTGCGCGCGAAGGGCGCCGTGTTCGTCGATGAACTTCATCAGGTTCCGGCCGGCGCGACGGTGGTGTTCTCGGCGCATGGGGTGCCGAAGTCGGTGCGCAGCGAGGCGCAGGTGCGTGGCCTGCGCGTCTTCGACGCGACCTGTCCGCTGGTCACCAAAGTGCACGTGGAAGTCGCGCGGATGCGCGCGCAGGGCCGCGAGGTGGTGATGATCGGCCACGCGGGGCATCCGGAAGTCGAGGGGACGATGGGCCAGGCCGACGGCGGCATCTACCTGGTCGAGTCGCCCGACGACGTGGCGGGACTCGAGGTCGGGGATCCCGGGCACCTTGCCTACGTCACGCAGACCACGCTGTCGATCGACGACGCGGCGCAGATCGTCGCGGCGCTGAAGCGGCGCTTCCCGGATATTGCCGCGCCCAAGAAGGCGGACATCTGCTACGCGACCCAGAACCGGCAGGACGCCGTGAAGGTGATGGCGCCGCAGGTCGACGTAGTGATCGTCATCGGCAGCCAATCGAGTTCGAACTCCAACCGGCTTCGGGAAGTCGCCGAACGCTTCGGTGCTGCCGCTTATCTGGTCGACAGTGCCGAGGACGTGGATCCGGCCTGGCTGCGTGGCAAGCAGCGCATCGGCGTGACGGCCGGAGCCTCGGCGCCGGAGTCGCTCGTGCGGGCACTGATAGAACGGCTGCGCTCGCTCGGGGCGGCGCGCGTGCGTGCGCTCGAAGGCGTCGAGGAGCACGTGGTGTTTCCGTTGCCCAAGGGGCTCGGGCGGACGGCGGGTGCCGAGCCGGCTCGAGATCCACTCTAAGGCTTCTCAGGGAGAAAGCGATGAAACGGGTTCTGGCGGCATTGTTTGTTTCTGGACTTGCGACCGTAGCGCAGGCGCAGGCAGTCGAGGTTGAAGGCGTGAAGTTCGAACCCACGGTTCAGGTCGGCGGCCAGCCGTTGCAGTTGAACGGCGCCGGCGTCAGGACCCGGCTTTTCTTCAAGGTCTATGCGGCGGGGCTGTACGTGGCGCAGAAGTCGAACTCGCCGGCGGCGCTTCTTGCGCAGCGAGGCCCGCGACGGGTCGCGATCGGCATGCTGCGCGATGTCGACGCCGACACGTTCGTCGGTGCGCTGAACGAAGGAATGAAAGCGAACCTGAGCGAGAAGCAGCTGGCGGGACTCAAGTCGCAGATTGACACGCTCAACGCCAACTTCAAGGCGGTCGGCGAGGCCAAGAAAGGCGACCAGATCAACTTCGAGTTCTCGCCCGAGGTCGGCACGCGCCTCGTCGTCAACGGTCAGCCGCGCGGCGCCGCCATTGCCGGCGAAGACTTCTTCGAGGCGGTACTGCGCGTGTGGCTCGGCGACAAGCCGGTCGATGCCGACTTGAAGAAGGGAATGCTCGGCGGTTGACGGTGCGGGAAGCGGCTGGCCGAGGCCCGGCGCTGCCCGGGCTTTCGTGCTCAGGGACGACGGGTAGCCTCGTCGCGGGCGGGCGGCGGTGAAGACGGTTCAGACGCCAACCCTGCTGATTGACCGCTTCATCGACGCGCTCTGGCTCGAGGACGGGCTGGCGGCAAACTCGCTGGCCGCCTACCGGCGTGACCTGCAGCAGCTGGCCACGCGAATCGGCGGGCGCGATCTGCTGGCGGCGGGTGAGGCCGACCTGCAGCACTTCTTCGCCGTGACCTTCGTCGGTTCGCGGGCCAGCACGGCAAACCGGCGACTGGCGACGCTGCGCCGCTTCTATCGCTGGGCGCTGCGGGAAGGGCTCATCGATCGCGATCCGACGCTCCGTCTCGTCGGCGCCAAGGCGCCGCAGCGGTTCCCGCAGGCGCTGACGGAGGAAAAGGTCGAAGCGCTGCTGGCTGGCCCCGACACCGACTCCGCGCTGGGTTTGCGCGACCGGGCCATGCTCGAGCTGCTCTACGCCACCGGCATGCGGGTCTCCGAACTGGTGGGCCTCAGAGTGGCGGAACTCTCGCTCGCCGACGGACTGGTGAGGGTCACCGGCAAAGGGCAGAAGGAGAGGGTGATTCCGGTCGGCGAGGAAGCGCGCCTGTGGCTGGAGCGGTACGCGCAAGCGGCGCGGCCGGAACTGCTGCGCGGTCGCAGCGCGGATGCGATGTTCGTGACCGGACGAGGCGGCCCGATGACGAGGCAGATGTTCTGGAAGCTGGTTCGCCGCCATGCGCTGCAGGCGGACATCCGCGCGCCGCTGTCGCCGCATGGTCTGCGCCATGCCTTCGCCACGCACCTGCTGAACCACGGCGCCGACCTGCGCGTGGTGCAGATGCTGCTCGGCCACGCCGACATCTCGACGACGCAGATCTACACGCATGTCGCTCGCGAGCGCCTGCAGGCGCTTCACGAGCGCCATCATCCCCGCGGATAGACTGCAGCGCGATGAGCAGGGCGCACCACGTCTCGGAAACGCCGGCGACGGCATGGCTGCGCAAGCAAGGCGTGTCGTTCGTCGAGCACGTCTACGATTACGTCGAGCATGGCGGCACGGCCGTGTCGTCACAGGCGCTCGGGGCGCCTGAACACAAGGTGGTCAAGACGCTGGTCATGCAGGATGAAGGCGGCAAGCCGCTCGTCGTGCTGATGCACGGTGACCGCAAGGTTTCGACCAAGGCTCTGGCCCGGCAGGCACAGCGCAGGCGGATCGAGCCTTGCGTGCCCGAAGTCGCGCAGCGGCATACCGGCTACCAGGTCGGCGGCACGTCGCCATTCGCCCTTCGCAAGTCGATGCCGATCTTTGTCGAACGCACGGTGCTGGAAGTGGACCGTATCTTCATCAATGGCGGCCGGAGGGGATTCCTGGTGCAGATCGAGCCTTCGGTCCTGACCACAGTGCTGGGCGCGCTGCCCGTCGACTGCGCGCTGGAAGCCTAGGGAAATGAATGTGCAGATGGCGGCCTTGATCCTGACGGCCGGTTGCGCCTATCTGCTGGGTTCCATTTCCTTTGCCGTTGTGGTCAGTCGCCTCTTCGGTCTGGCCGATCCGCGCAGCTACGGGTCGGGAAATCCGGGTGCGACCAACGTGCTTCGCTCCGGCAGCAAGGCGGCCGCGGCGATGACGTTGCTGGGTGACGCGGCGAAAGGAGCCGTGGCCGTGTGGCTGGTGCGCGCCTTCGGGCCGCCGTTCGGCGCGGGCGAACTGGCGGTGGCGCTCGCTGCGCTGGCCGCTTTCGTGGGCCACCTTTACCCCCTGTTCTTCGCCTTCAAGGGGGGCAAAGGCGTGGCCACTTTTCTGGGAGGGCTGCTGGCGCTGAACTTCGGCGCTGGATTGATGGCCTGCGCGACATGGCTGGTGATTGCGCTGCTGTTCCGCTACTCGTCGCTCGCCTCGCTATGCGCGGCGATCGTTGCGCCGCTCGGGCTGCTGTGGCTGACGGGGGCTCCGGCGGCGTCGCTGCTTGTCGCGGCAATGAGCTTGCTGCTCATTTTTCGCCACCGGCAGAACATCGCCAATCTGGTGGCGGGCAAGGAAGGGCGCATCGGCGAAAAGGCTGCGCGCGTCTGAGGCAGCGCCTCGAATCAGTTGCCGCTGTCGAGCGGCCAGCGCGGGCGGACGCCGAAGGCGAGCGGTGTGGCGATCGCGCCGGTCTGCAGACGGGCGAGTCCTGCCATCGCGATCATCGCGCCGTTGTCCGTGCACAGCTCCTGCGGAGGAAAGAAAAGCTCGATGCCCGCGCGCTGCGTCTCGCGCTGCAATGCTTGACGCAACTGGCGGTTGGCGCCGACCCCGCCGGCGACCACCAGCCGGCGCAAGCCGGTCCGAGTGAGCGCCGCCAGCGACTTGCGGACAAGTACGTCGACCACGGCGTCGACGAATGCGCGGGCAACGTCGGCGCGCACCTGTTCGCAAAGGTCACCGACGTTGCGGACAGCTGTCAGCACCGCGGTCTTCAGTCCGCTGAAGCTGAAGTTCAGGTCACCGCTGTGCAGCATCGGTCGAGGAAAAGCGAAGGCGCCGGCGACCCCGAATTCGGCCATTCTCGAGACCGCAGGACCTCCGGGGTAGCCGAGGCCGAGCAGTTGCGCGGTCTTGTCGAAGGCTTCGCCTGCCGCATCGTCCTGCGTTTCACCGAGCAGGTGGTAGCGGCCAACGCCATTGACCTGCATCAGCTGCGTATGCCCGCCCGACACCAGCAGCGCGACAAACGGAAACTCCGGCCTTGGCTGCGCGAGCAACGGCGACAGAAGATGGCCCTCCAGGTGATGAATGTCGATCACCGGACGCCCGAGCGCGTAGCCGAGCGCATGTCCGAAGCTGGCGCCGACCAGCAATGCGCCGACCAGTCCGGGTCCGGCAGTCACGGCAATTGCATCAACCTGCAGCAGCCCGAGCTTCGCCTCGGAGAGGGTCCGCTGCAGAAGCGACGGGAGGCGACGGATGTGGTCACGCGAGGCGAGTTCGGGAACGACGCCGCCATAATCGCGGTGCATTTCGACCTGCGAGTGAAGGGCGTTCGCCAGCACGCCGTGTTCGCTGTCGAGCAGCGCGACTCCAGTTTCGTCGCACGAGGTTTCCAGACCGAGAACGATCACGGCGTGAAGCTGCGCAGCTGCGATAGGGGTGGCATACCGATCTAGCGTGAAGCTCCTGAGGGAAAATCGATCAAGTCTAGCCAAGTGGAGCAGGCCGCTCGCCGCGAGCGCGGCCGGGCCGAAGCGGTTCATCCGACTTGTAGCAGCACCCCAGGGGCGTGCTATATTCGCGCGCTTCCGAGCGTCAGATGGTCTGGCGCTCAATGCTCACAGACTTCATGCCTACCGTTCGCGTCAAGGAAAACGAGCCCTTCGAGGTGGCCCTGCGCCGCTTCAAGCGCACAATCGAGAAAAGCGGTCTGCTGACCGAACTGCGTGCCCGCGAGTTCTACGAAAAGCCAACTGCCGAACGCAAGCGCAAGAAATCGGCGGCGATCAAGCGCCATTTCAAGCGGTTGCGGAGCCAGATGCTGCCGAAGAAAATGTACTGATTCCGGGCGTTCAGCCCAGATGAAGTTCTGCAGAGCGCGCCCGATGGGCGCGTTTTCGTTTCTATCCAATTCGCGGGCGGCGGGGAGAACATGGGCCTGAAGGATCGAATCACGGAGGACATGAAGGCAGCGATGCGCGCGCGGCAGCCGGAGCGGCTGTCGGCCATCCGGTTGCTGCTGGCGGCAGTGAAGCAGCGCGAGGTCGACGGCCGGATCGAGGCGGATGACGCGCTTGTGCTGTCAGTGGTCGAGAAGATGATCAAGCAGAGGAAGGATTCGATCGCCCAGTTCGAAGCGGGGGGGCGTGCCGACCTGGTCGCCAAGGAAACGGCCGAACTGCACGTGCTGGTCGAGTACCTGCCGCAGCAGATGAGCGAAGCCGACGTCAGCGCGGCGATCGACGCGGCGATAAGCGAGGTAGGTACGACGGCAACCGGCGGGGCGGCGATGGGAAAGGTCATGGGGCTGCTCAAGCCTCGCCTTGCCGGGCGGGCGGACATCGGCAACGTCTCGGCGATGGTGAAAAGTCGGCTGGTGCCCTGAACGGCGTCAACGGCTCCGGGACCAGCGTTTGGGCGCCGTCCGACCATGCAAAATGTCCGTTAACGGGCATTGAGCCTACAGCGCACGAGTCGTGATCCCGCAGGGATTCATCCAGGATCTGCTGGCCCGCGTCGATCTGGTCGACGTGGTGGGCCGCTACGTTCAACTGAAAAAGGCAGGCCAGAACTTTCTCGGTCTGTGTCCTTTTCACGGCGAAAAGTCGCCATCGTTCACCGTCAGCCCCGGCAAGCAGTTCTTTCACTGTTTCGGCTGCGGCGCGCACGGCACCGCGATCGGCTTCCTGATGGAGCACCGCGGTCTGGGCTTCGTCGACGCCGTGCGAGAACTTGCGCAGCAGGTCGGCATCAAGGTACCGGAGGAATCGGTGGCGTCGGCGCAGGCTGGCGGCCGGGTCAAGGCGCTGACCGAACTGCTGCAGCGCGCTGTTGATTTTTACCGCCAGCAACTCAGGGGCAGCGAACCTGCAATCAGCTATCTGAAGGGTCGCGGTCTTTCCGGCACGAGCGCGGCGCGCTTTGCGGTCGGCTTCTCGCCAGACGAATGGACGCCACTGGCAGCAGTTTTCGAGAGCTATTCCGATGCGCAACTTGTCGAGGCCGGGCTGGTCATCGAGAACGAAGGCAAGCGCTACGACCGGTTCCGCGGCAGGGTGATGTTCCCGATACGAAACCGGCGCGGATCGGTCATCGGATTCGGCGCGCGCGCGCTGGATGGTTCGGAGCCCAAGTACCTGAACTCTCCCGAAACGCCGCTGTTCCACAAGGGTCGCGAGCTTTACGGACTGTTCGAGGCGCATGAGGCGATCCGCCGCAAGCGGCGCGTCATCGTCTGCGAGGGTTATCTGGACGTGATCCAGCTCGCGCAGGCGGGCTTCGAGGAGACGGTTGCGGCGCTAGGCACCGCAGTGACCTCGCACCACGTCGGCCAGCTGCTTCGGCTTTCCGAGCAGGTGATCTTCGCCTTCGACGGCGATGTCGCCGGACGCAAGGCGGCAAGGCGTGCACTGGAGGCAGCGCTGCCCGTGGTGGACGACACACGCCGCATAGATTTTGTGCTCCTGCCGGAAGGCGAGGATCCGGACAGCCTGGTCAAGTCGCAGGGCGCAGAGGCTCTTGCTGCCGAGATCGGCCAGGCGCTGCCGCTGTCGCGCTGGTTCATTCGCTCGCTTGCCGACGGCAAGGATCTTGCTACTGCCGAGGGCCGCGCGGCGCTGCTGGCTGAGGCGAAGCCGCTCGTGTCGACGATGCCGGCCGGCGCGCTGCGTTTGCAGCTGTTGCGCGAGGTTGCGGAAGTTGCGCGTAGCGCCCCCGCCGACGTCGAGGCGCTGTTCGGGCTGAAGCCCTGGCGGCGCTTGCCGGACCAGAGGCGTGCCGAGAACCAGCGGCAATCGGCGGACGCCGCCGACTTGAAAGAACACATCCTGCAGCGCCTGCTGGCCTATCCTGACCTGGCCGCGGAGTTCGAGAGCGGGATTACGGCTGAGATTTTGCATGGCGAAACGCTGATCGATCGGCAGATTGCCGAAGTCTGGCGGACGGCGACGGCGGCTTCGGGGCTGACCTGCGGCGCACTGCAGGAATTGCTCGCAGAGAGCGACTTTGCGGAGCATTACCGGGACACCGCGACCAAGACCCTGCTGGCGGAGGCTGATGTCGAGGCCAGCCGTATCGAGCTGGCGGGCGCTTTCGCCAAACTGGAGCTGCGCAGGCTGAACACCGAGCTTGAGTCGCTTGTTGGCCAGCAGCAGCCTGATACGGAGGCGCTGGCGCGAATCCGCGCTTTGGCCGAACGACGGGCGCGGCTCATGGCCGGGGCGGTTGCAGAGGTACGCGGTGGCGACGTTGCCCGGTAAAGAGGCAGGCGATCCGGCAGCGGCTGATACAATTTAACGTTCTGCGGGCAAGGCGCCAATGATTCTCAGCGCCGCGGGTTCAGCGGGCCGATCGCGCGCTTCGTTGAGGCGCGTGCATGCAGGCTGTGCGCTTCGTTTCCGGGATCGGAACGGCTTTGTCGCGGGCAGGTCCGCCGCGGTAATTGACCTTCATGGTTCAGGCCCAATATCTGGACCAACGACGCCGGGCGCGGTGGGTTTTCGGCAATTGAGCGTTGGATGTTCATAAGCGACCACGTCCCGCGGCGGCTGTGGTGGCGCACTTCAGTACAGGTGAGCGGATGGCAAACAAGGTGACTCCGGGCAAGCAGTCGGTGAAGAAGCCGGCCGTGCGGACAAAGGCGAGCGTGGTCGTCGCCAAGAAGAAGACTGACGCTGCGAAGCCGGCGCCACGCAAGTCCAAGCCGGCGGAGGAGAGCATCGAAAAACGCAAGGTTGCAGCGGTCAAGCCGGCGGTTCCCGTCTTGGCGGTCCCGGCGAAGGGCAAGCCTGGGCGCAAGCCGAAGGCGCAGAACGAAGGGCAGGCGATGCCTGCCGACGGCGTGGACGCGGTTCCGGAGGCTGGCGACGACGCGGTCGATGAGGCGGTTCAGGTCGCGGAGAAGATGACCCCGCGGCAGCGTGCCAAGGATCGTCGCGCCAAGGAGAAGGCACTGCAGGAGGCGCTGAAGCGCATGCCGCCGGGGCCTCAGGAGGACTTCGAGGCTCGCCGCAACAAGTTGAAGGCGTTGATCAAGCTGGGCAAGGAGCGCGGGTTCCTGACCTATTCCGAGATCAACGACCACCTGCCCGACAACCTCGTCGACGCGGAGGCGATCGACGCGATCATCAGTACGTTCTCCGACATGGGCATCCAGGTGTTCGACCAGGCGCCCGATGCCGAGACGCTGCTGATGACCGAGAACGCGCCGTCGGCGACGTCCTCCGAGGATGCCGAGGAGGAAGCCGAGGCGGCGCTGTCGAACGTCGATACGGAGTTCGGCCGAACCACCGATCCGGTGCGCATGTACATGCGCGAGATGGGCTCGGTCGAGCTGCTCACCCGCGAAGGCGAGATCGAGATTGCCAAGCGGATCGAAGACGGCCTGAAGCACATGGTGATGGCCATTTCGGCGTGCCCGACGACGATCGCGGAGATCCTGGAGCATGCCGACCGGATTGCCGCCAGCGCCACGCCGATCGACGAGATCGTCGACGGTCTGGTCGATGACACCGAAGGATTCCCATCGGCGGCCGCGGGCAGTGCCGACGACGAGGAAGAGGAGGGAGAGGAAACCACCGACCTCGGTGCCAGCGGCATGACTGCCGGGCAGCTCGAGGAGCTGAAGGCGCGCGCGCTCGAGAAGTTCGAAGCGGTGCGCAAGCTCTTCGACAAGATGCGCGTGTCCTTCGAGAAGGAAGGGTACAAGTCGCCCGGCTACGTCAAGGCGCAGACCAAGATCCTCGACGGACTGATGGGCCTGCGCTTCACGGCCAAGATGGTCGAGCGGCTGTGTGACTCGTTGCGGCGGCAGGTCGAGGAGGTGCGCAGCATCGAGAAGCAGATCTACGAGATCATGGTCAACAAGTGCGGCATGCCCCGGCCGCAGTTCCTCAAGCATTTCCCGGGCAACGAGACCAACACGCGCTGGGTGACGCGCGAGGCCGAGGGCGGCCATCCGTACTCCGAGGTGCTCACCCGCAACCTGCCGGCGGTGCACGAATTGCAGGGCAAGCTTTCCGACCTGCAGAAGCGCATCGTGCTGCCGCTCAAGGACCTGCGCGAGGTCTACAAGCAGATGGCCACCGGCGAGGCGAAGGCGCGCAAGGCCAAGCGCGAGATGACCGAGGCCAACCTGCGCCTGGTGATCTCGATCGCCAAGAAATACACCAACCGCGGCCTGCAGTTCCTGGACCTGATCCAGGAGGGCAACATCGGCCTGATGAAAGCGGTCGACAAGTTCGAGTACCGTCGTGGCTACAAGTTCTCCACCTACGCGACCTGGTGGATCCGCCAGGCGATCACGCGCTCGATCGCCGACCAGGCACGCACGATCCGGATCCCGGTGCACATGATCGAGACGATCAACAAGATGAACCGGATCAGCCGGCAGATGCTGCAGGAGACCGGGCAGGAACCGGATCCGGCCACGCTCGCCCTGAAGATGGAGATGCCGGAGGACAAGATCCGCAAGATCATGAAGATCGCCAAGGAGCCGATCAGCATGGAGACGCCGATCGGCGACGACGACGACTCGCATCTCGGCGATTTCATCGAGGACACGACCACGGTGGCGCCGACCGACGCCGCCCAGTACTCGAGCCTGTCGGGCGTGACCAAGGACGTGCTCGACTCGCTGACCCCGCGCGAAGCCAAGGTTCTGCGCATGCGCTTCGGCATCGAGATGTCGACCGACCACACGCTGGAGGAAGTCGGCAAGCAGTTCGACGTCACCCGCGAGCGGATCCGCCAGATCGAGGCCAAGGCGCTTCGCAAGCTGCGCCACCCGAGCCGGTCGGACAAGTTGAAGAGCTTCCTCGAGTAGAGGACCAGGACCACGGTGCCGGATTCAGCCTCAGGGCCTCTAGCTCATGCCTGGTTAGAGCAGCGGACTCATAATCCGTTGGTGCTTGGTTCGACTCCAAGGAGGCCCACCACTCAGTCAGGAAGCGGCTGCGCTGCGAGGGGCGGCCGCTAACGGATGTCCGACTACCACGACTTCGACCACTTCGGACTGGACCCGCGCATCGTCGGGGCGGTCAAGAGCATGGGCTATTCGACGCCCACGCCGATCCAGAGCAAGGCGATACCGATTGTGCTGGCCGGCCGCGACGTCATGGGCGCCGCGCAGACGGGCACCGGCAAGACCGCGGGCTTTGCGCTGCCGATCATCCATCGGCTGCTACCGCAGGCGAGCAGCAGCATGTCGCCGGCGCGGCACCCGGTCCGTGCGCTGATCCTCGCGCCGACCCGCGAGCTGGCCGAGCAGGTTGCCGAAAACGTCAAGATGTACGTCGCCGGCACGCCGCTGCGCTGCGCGACCGTCTACGGCGGTGTCGACATGGAGCCGCAGACGCAGGCGCTGCGTGCCGGGGTCGAGATCGTGGTCGCCACGCCCGGGCGGCTGCTGGACCATCTTGGTTCGAAGAACACGTCGCTGTCGCAGGTGCAGGTGGTCGTGCTCGACGAGGCGGACCGCATGCTCGACATGGGTTTCCTTCCCGACATCTCCCGCATCCTCAACCAGCTGCCCAAGGAAAGGCAGAGCCTGATGTTCTCGGCGACGTTTCCCGAGGAGATCAAGAAGCTCGCCGCCAATTTCCTGCGCGAACCGGTGCTGGTCGAGGTGGCGCGGCGCAACGCGACGGCCGACAACGTGCAGCAGGAGCTGTATCGCGTGCACGAGTCGGAGAAGACCGGCGCGCTGCTGGAGCTTCTGCGCAGCCGGGAACTGAAGCAGGTGCTGGTGTTCGTCAATACGAAGATCGGCTGCCGGCGCCTCGCGCGCGAACTGCAGAAGCAGGGAATCAATGCCGAGGCAATCCACGGCGACAAGTCGCAGGACGAGCGGATGAAGGCCCTCGAGGGCTTCAAGCAGGGCACGATCGACGTGCTCGTGGCTACTGACGTCGCGGCCCGTGGGCTCGACATCGTCGAACTGCCCGCGGTGATCAACTACGACGTGCCCTATGCGCCGGAGGACTACGTGCACCGGATTGGCCGAACGGCCCGTGCCGGCGCCTCCGGGCTGGCGATGACCATTGCCACGGGCGCCGAAGATCGCGCCGTGGCCGGTATCGAACGGCTGATCAAGCGCACCATCGAGGTCATGCCGATCGAGGTGCGTCGCGCGCAGCGCGGCGAGCGCCATGAGCGGGGTCGTGAGCGCGACCGCGAGGTCCGTGGCGAGCGCCCGAAGCCGGCGGCGCCACGACGCCAGGCGCCGGCCGACGACTTCTTCAGCAAGCCGTACGAGGCGACCGGCAATGAAAGCGAGACCGCGCCGGCCGATGATGAGGCCGCCGTGCCAGTCGGAGCGGGCAAGAAACCGGCAAAGCTCGCTGCACTGCTCGGTGGCAGCAAGCGCTGACGC
>JAHEDN010000396.1 GCA_024641225.1 Burkholderiales bacterium
GATTTCTGGGTCGACGAGAAGCAGCACCAGGTGCACGTGTCGGAGGCCGGCCACGAGAAGATCGAGGGCATCCTGGTGAAGATGGGGCTGCTGGCCGAGGGCGAGAGCCTGTATGCGCCGCAGAACATCATCCTCATGCACCACCTGAATGCGGCGCTGCGGGCGCACCACCTGTTCAACCGCGACCAGCACTACGTCGCGCAGAACGACGAGATCGTCATCGTCGACGAGTTCACCGGCCGGCTGATGCCGGGCCGGCGCTGGTCCGAAGGGCTGCACCAGGCGGTCGAGGCCAAGGAAGGGGTGCAGGTCCAGCAGGAGAACCAGACGCTGGCGTCGATCACCTTCCAGAACTACTTCCGCATGTACGCCAAGCTCGCCGGCATGACCGGGACGGCGGACACGGAGGCTTATGAGTTCCAGGAGATCTATCGCCTCGAGACGGTGGTGATCCCGACGCACCGGCCGATGGTCCGCCTCGATCAGCAGGACAAGATCTACCGCACCGTGCGCGAGAAGTACGCGGCGATGCTCGAGGACATCCGCGACTGCCACACGCGCGGCCAGCCGGTGCTGGTCGGCACCACCTCGATCGAGAACTCGGAAGTGCTGTCGAACCTGCTGAAGAAGGAAGGGCTGCCGCACCAGGTGCTGAACGCCAAGCAGCATGCCCGCGAGGCGGAGATCGTCGCCCAGGCGGGCCGGCCGAAGATGGTCACTATCGCCACCAACATGGCGGGCCGCGGTACCGACATCGTCCTCGGCGGCAGCGTCGAGAAGCAGGTGCAGTTCGTCGAAGCGGACGACAGCCTGCCGCCGGCGGAGAAGGAGGCAAGGATCGCCAAGCTGCGCGGCGAGTGGCAGTCGCTGCATGAGCAGGTGGTCGCCGCCGGCGGGCTGAAGATCATCGGCTCCGAACGGCACGAGTCGCGCCGCATCGACAACCAGCTGCGCGGCCGGTCTGGCCGGCAGGGCGATCCTGGCGATTCGCGCTTTTACCTGTCGATGGAGGATTCGCTGCTGCGCATCTTCGCCGGCGACAAGATGCGCGCGATCATGGACCGTCTGAAAATGCCGGAGGGTGAGGCGATCGAGGCCGGCATGGTCAGCCGCTCGATCGAGACGGCGCAACGCAAGGTCGAGGCGCGCAACTTCGACATCCGCAAGCAGCTGCTCGAGTACGACGATGTCGCCAACGATCAGCGGCGCGAGATCTACCGGCTGCGCAACGAGATTCTCGAGGCCGAAGGCGTGGCCGACATGGTGGCCAACCTGCGCCGCGGCCATTTCACAGACCTGTTCCGCAGCTTCGTGCCGGAACAGTCGGTCGAGGAGCAGTGGGACATCGACGGGCTGGCGAAGGCGCTCGCCGACGACTGGCAGATCGAATTGCCGCTGCGGCAGTGGCTCGAGACCGAGGAAAAACTGACCGACGAGGAACTTCTCGAGCGGGTGCTGAAGGCCGCCGACGAGACCTACTCGGCCAAGGTTGGCCTGGTCGGAGCAGAGGCTTTCGGCAACTTCGAGCGCTCGATCATGCTGCAGCTGGTCGATCAGCACTGGCGCGAGCATCTGGCTGCGCTTGACCATCTCCGCCAGGGAATTCATCTGCGCGGCTACGCGCAGAAGCAGCCGAAACAGGAATACAAGCGCGAGGCGTTCGAGTTGTTCGGTTCGCTCATCGATCGGGTGCGCGCCGACGTGATCAGGATCTTGATGAACGTTCGCATTCAGACGGCCGAAGAGGTGGCCGCCGCCGAACAGCGTATCGAAGAGGAGAGCGATCGGCGGCTGGAGCAGGCGCGAGCGCAGCACGCTGAGTTCGCCGCGGCTGAGGGGCAGGCCGAAGCCGAGGCCGGTGACACGATGGTCGCAGAGGCCGAGGAACCGAAGGCGCAGCCGTTCAAGCGCTTCGGCGACAAGATCGGTCGTAACGACCCCTGTCCCTGCGGCAGCGGGAGAAAGTACAAGCAATGCCACGGCAAGCTGGCGTGAACGCAGGGCTCCTCCGTAACGTTTACGGAGGACGGCGCATGATCGGTGGAGCACTCGACTGGCACTCTTGCAAGCTAGCTGCTCGCCACATCGCTGCCTTTCGCTGACAAGGGCGCGCTGACCGCGGGGCGGGAATGCAGTGATCGAGCGGCTACCGATGTCCGATTCCCGACGAGACGATGCCGGTCAATCTTTGCGCTCCTGATCCTGCGTCGCTCCTGCCGGTCGCCGGAGTCGATCTCGGATGGGCCGAGGCAGGCATCCGCAAGGCGCAGCGGAAGGATCTGCTGCTCGTGCGGCTGGTTGAAGGTGCGAGTGTTGCCGGCGTATTCACCGGGAACCGATTCTGCGCTGCTCCGGTGCTCGTCTGCCGCGAGCATCTCGCGGCGAACGCGGGCATCCGGGCGTTGGTCACGAACACGGGCAACGCCAACGCAGGCACCGGGGCGAGCGGCGTAGCCGACGCGCGCGCAACCTGTGCCGAGGTGGCGCGCTTGCTCGGCTGCGTTCCCGCGCAGGTGCTGCCATTCTCCACCGGCGTGATCATGGAGCCGCTCCCGGTTCAGCGCTTGCTCGCCGGGCTCCCGCAAGCTGCGCAGCGGCTGGCGCCGGGAAACTGGATGGAGGCAGCCGAGGCGATCATGACTACCGATACCGTGCCAAAGGCTGCCTCGCGAAGCATTGAGCTTGGGGGCCGGCCGATAGCCGTTACGGGGATCGCCAAGGGCGCGGGAATGATCCGGCCGAACATGGCGACCATGCTTGGCTTCATTGCCACCGACGCGGCCGTCGAGCCAGAGCTGTGGCGCCGCCTGACGGGTGCGATAGCCGGGGCTTCGTTCAATCGCATCACCGTTGACGGCGATACTTCGACCAACGATTCGCTGATCCTGATTGCCACGGCTGCAAGCGGCATGGAGCCGATCGATGCGGCCGACGACCCTCGACTGGCGACGCTGCGTGGTGCGCTGCTCGCAGTGGCGCAGCAGCTTGCGCAAGCGATCGTGCGCGACGGCGAAGGCGCGACCAAGTTCATCGAGATCCTCGTTGAAGGCGCAACCACCCCAGAGGAGGCGTCTCGCGTCGGCTATAGCATCGCCCACTCGCCGCTGGTAAAGACTGCCTTCTACGCGTCTGATCCGAACCTTGGCCGCATACTTGCCGCAGTGGGCAACGCCGGCGTTGCCGGCCTTGAACAGGGCTGCGTGCAGTTGTACCTGAATGATGTGTGGGTAGCGCGCGACGGCGGTCGCCACCCGCAATACAGGGAGGAAGACGGACAGCGGGTAATGAAGGGGGCGGAGATCACGGTCCGTGTTGAGCTC
>JAHEDN010000397.1 GCA_024641225.1 Burkholderiales bacterium
GTGCCGGCGGCGAACGCCTGTCCTCCCATCATCACGGCGGCGGTGATCAGAAGTGAAACGACTGCACGCTGGAACATGGCGTTGCCGGTAAACCCTTCGAAAGATCCGTGCCTCGAAACGCTCCCGCGAACTGGGGACTGTCAGCAGTCACTTCGTCGATAGCGCCGGCAAACACCGGGGCCGCTGACGGGGATCGGACACGGATGAAGTCTTGTCGCCAGCCCGCGATCGCGCATCCGCCATAGGTCTTAGGACCGTAGGGCGAAGCACCGGACCGCGATGAGGGTGGGCGGCGACTTACGCGGCAAGCGGCGCGAGCGCAGGCCGCGCGAACGGACGGACGGTCGTTGCGGCCTCGCTGAGCGCGCGCTTCCGGGCACGAAATGCCGGCGCAGGGCGGAAGTGTTTCTCGACTAAGCTTCCCGCGCTACTCGACCCGCAAGGAGAAACCATGTTGCTTTCCCGCTTCATCCGATTGGCGCTTGTGGCCTGGATGGCCGGCGCCGGCGCCATCGCCGCGGCGCAGGACCTGACCGTTGGCCTCTCGACGCCGATCACGACCCTCGACCCGCACTTCCACAACCTGTCGCCCAACAACAGCATGGCGCGGCACGTGTTCGAAACGCTGGTGCGGACCGACGAAGCGCAGCGACAGTTGCCCGGTCTGGCCGAGTCGTGGAAGGCGCTGTCGGACACCGAGTGGGAAATCAAGCTCCGCAAGGGCGTGAAGTGGCACGACGGCAAGGAGTTCACCGCCGAAGACGTGCTTGCCACCTTCAAGCGCGTGCCGAACGTGCCGAACAGCCCGGCCTCATTCGCGGTCTTCGTGCGCCCGATCACCGATGCGCGTGCGGTGGACAAGCACACGCTGCGGCTGAAGACCGCCAGCGCGCATCCGCTGCTGCCAAGCGACATGAGTTCGGTGCTGATCCTGCCCAAGAGCGTCGCCGAGACGGCGAAGACCGAGGACTTCAACTCCGGCAAGGCGATGATCGGCACCGGGCCGTTCAAGTACGCGGAGTACGTCTCCGGCGACCGCGTCGTACTCACGCGCAACGATGGCTACTGGGGCGCCAAGCCGCACTGGAGCAAGGTGACCTTCAAGATGATCCCGAGCGCGCCGGCCCGCGTGGCCGCGCTGCTGGCGGGCGACGTGCAGATGGTCGAGAACGTGCCGACCGCCGACATCCCGAAGCTGAAGTCGGATAACCGTGTTGGGCTGTCGTCCGCGGTGTCGAACCGGCTCATCTACCTGCACATGGACAGCGGCCGTGAGAAGAACTCGCCGTTCGTTACCACCACCGACGGCAAGCCGATGGAGGCCAACCCGCTGCGCGATCCGCGAGTACGCCGGGCGATCAGCAAGATGATCGACCGCGACGCGATCGTCTCGCGAATCATGGAAGGGCAGGCGTTGGCGGCCGGCCAGTTGCTCGCCGACCAGTTCTTTGGCACGAGCAGGAAGCTGAAAGTCGAGAAGTACGACCCCGAGGGTGCCAAGAAGCTGCTCGCCGAGGCAGGCTATCCGAACGGCTTCGGGCTGACGCTGCACGCACCGAACAACCGCTATATCAACGACGCGGCGGTGGCGCAGGCGGTGGCGCAGTTCCTGTCGCGCAACGGCATCCCGACCAAGCTGGAGACGATGCCGGCCAACGTGTTCTTCTCGCGCGGCACCAAGCTCGAGTTCAGCTTCCTCCTGGCCGGCTGGGGCGCGGAATCCGGCGACACCAGCTCGCCGCTGCGTGCGCTGCTTGGCACGTGGGATCCGAAGGCCGGCATGGGCTCAGCCAACCGTGGGCGCTTCTCCGACGACGGGCTGGACGCGATGATCACCACAGCGCTGACCACCATCGATGACACCAAGCGCGGCCTGATGCTCGCAGCGGCCAGCGAGAAGGCGATCGAGTTGATGGGGCTGGTGCCGCTGCATTTCGAGGTCAGCACCTGGGGTACGCGCAAGGGCCTGACCTACAAGGCACGCGCTGACCAGTACACGCTCGTCTACGACGTGCGGCCGGGGAAATAGGAGTAAGGCTTCCAGCCGCGCAGGCGAAGCGAGTGGTTGCAACCCGGTGTGGTGCCGCGCTTGCGCGGCGCCCTTTCGCGGTCGCCGCCGAGCTGTCGACGGGTGGCCGCGCTGGCTGGTTGGACAGGCACGGCCCTGGCCAGGATGGCGAGCTGGGCGGCGCCTGGGGAAAGGGCAGGCCCCACAAAACTCCAGGCCGGGGCCCGCGTCCGGTGTTCCTTAGATGACCGTCTTCATACTTCGCCGTCTGCTGCAGACCCTGCTGGTGCTCTGGATCACCAGCGTGCTCGTCTTCGGGGGGCTGTTTCTGGTCGGCGATCCGGTCGAGATCCTGGTCAATCCGACCGCCGACCAGATCGAAAAGGATCGTGCCACGAAGGCGCTCGGGCTGGACAAGCCGATCCACGAGCAGTACTGGATCTTCCTCAAGGGCGCTTTCACCGGCAATCTCGGCAACTCGTTCGTCTACGCGCGACCGGCGCTCGAAGTGATCTTCGAGCGCATGCCCGCCACGCTCGAGCTGGCCGCGCTGGCGATGGTGATTTCTGTGGTGATCGGCATACCGCTGGGCATGATCGCGGGGCTGCGGCCGCATTCGTTCCTGGCCAAGACGATCATGGCCGGCTCGATCCTCGGCTTCTCGCTGCCGACGTTCTGGGTCGGACTGCTGCTGATCCTGTTGTTCGCGGTGCAGCTGGGCTGGCTGCCGTCGACCGGCCGCGGGCCGACGACCGAATTCCTCGGCCTGCAGCTGTCGATCCTGAGCTGGGCCGGGCTGAAATACGCGCTGCTGCCGGCGATCAACCTGGCGCTGTTCAAACTGAGCCTGATCATCCGGCTGACCCGCGCGCAGGTGCGCGAGCAGTCGCTGCTCGACTACATCAAGTTCGCGCGTGCCAAGGGGCTGTCGAAAGGGCGGGTGATCGGCGTGCACCTGTTCAAGAACATTTTGATCCCGCTGGTCACCGTCATCGGGCTCGAACTCGGATCGGTGATCGCGTTCGCGGTGGTGACCGAGACGATCTTCGCCTGGCCTGGCATGGGCAAGCTGGTGATCGACTCGATCTTCCAGCTCGACCGGCCGGTGGTGGTCGCCTACCTGATGGTGGTGGTGTTCATGTTCATCGTGATCAACCTGGTCGTCGATCTCCTTTATTCGGTGCTCGATCCCCGGGTGCGTCTTGCCGACGTGAAGAGCTGAGATGGTCGCCTCGCCACAACCGGAGGACAGCAGTCGCGTCGAAACGCCGCTGGCGCGTTTCTGGTCGCAGTTCGCGGAAAGCAGGCTGG
>JAHEDN010000398.1:0-2762 GCA_024641225.1 Burkholderiales bacterium
GAGGAAATTCTGCAACGACCACAAGGTGGCGCCGGCGCCCAGCCAGAAGAACAGCGCGTAGTCGCTGCGGCCGCGCCAGAGCGCGAGCGAAATCACGCCCACCACCCCAAGCATCGAGGCAACGATCAGTGGCAGCACGTTGTGCACGAACCAGCCGCGCAGCTCCATTAGCGCGATGGCTTCGCCGCGACCGACGCTGATCGGCCCGAGCGCGTAGAGACCGGGCGTGCTGACGAACACCACGAGCTCGAGTTCGTTGCTGCCGGCCCTCAGAAGATTGACCGGAATTCGAAAGCTCGGCGCAGCGCGCCAGCTCGAGAGCGGGACGGGCCGCGAAAGCGGGCCGCCATTTTCATGCGCGTGCCTGCCGTTGACCAGCGCCTCGAACGGCAGGTTGGTGCCAGCGATCCGGACTGCGAAGTCGGCCACGCCTTCGGCTGCCTGAAAGGTCAGCCGGTAGCGTGCGGTGGCCGCGGCGCTCGTCTTATGGCGCCACAGGTGCGGTAGCGCCACCTTCTCGCCTGTGGTCGCTTGCGCAGCCGGCGCGACGAACGTCGCGGTCGTCAGTGTTTCCGGCGCGGCCGAGGGCTGTGCCGTCGCGGCCGCCGCCCCTGAACACAGAAGGACGTTCGCCAGGCAGGCCAGCCAGCGCAAGCAGCGTTTCACGGTATCGCTATTTGCGAATGGGATTGCATGTGCCGCCACCGGCGCCTAGCCTTCGTGCGCAACGCCCGAAAGGTACTCGCTGACCGTGGACACTGCCAACTCCTTGGCCTCGCTGACCATTCTTCTTGCCGACGATCACGAGGTCATGCGGCTGGCGATGCGTCATGCGCTGCAGCCGCTGGCGGCCGAGATCCGCTGGTTCGAGGCCGCTGATGCGGCGCAGGCCGAGGCGCAGCTGGCCAGCGGCGTCGACTTCGACCTTGCGCTGGTCGACCTGCACATGCCATGCGCCGAAGGCGCACCGACCATCGCCCGTTGGCGACGACTGTTTCCGAAGGTGCCCCTCGTCGTCCTTTCGGCCACCGACGACGTGGCGCTGGTGCGTGAGCTGATTGCGCTCGGAGTCGCCGGCTTCATTCCGAAGTCCGACGCGGCTGCGGTGATGCTGCAGGCGATCCGGCTGATCCTCGCCGGCGGGAGCTACGCGCCGCTTCGGTTCCTCTCCGACTCGTCGCCCGCTCGCCCGGAAGTCGCGCAGGACGCCGGCGGGCTCGGGCTGACGCCGCGGCAGGTCGAGGTACTCGGCCTGCTGGCGCGCGGTCTGCCGAACAAGAGCATCGCGCGCGAACTCGGCCTTTCCGAAGCCACGGTGAAGGTCCATCTTCTCGCCATCTTTCGCGTGCTGCAGGCGCGTAACCGAACCGAGGCGGTGGTTGCCGCCCAGAAGCGACTCGGCGGGGTCGGTTAGCCGATTCTTTGCGCGCGGGTGCGCAGCGTGCACGACCTCGTTGGACAGCGCGCGCTGCGGCGGTCCTAATGCATGCTCGCGAAAACCTGCCGGGCCGTCGGCCTCGCCTGCCACTCGCCGCCGGCGTTCTTCCAGCCGTTGACGTCGCGTCGGCCGCTCTCGCCGATATCGCCTTCGAAGCCGTCGACGATCGTGTACACGCGCGGCAGTCCAGCGGCCGTCAGCGCGTCAGCGGCGATGGCGCTGCTCTGGCCGGAGCGGCACAGCAGCAGGATCACCGGGTCGGCCGGTTCGTCAAGCCGGGCCATGGCCGACCTGACCTGCGCGACGAACGCCGGGTTGCGCTGCATCTTCAGACTGTTGGAGGCGGGATTCCATTGCAGCGGCAGCGCGGGCTCCAGGTAAGGCACGTGAACGTCGACGGAATCAGGCTGACCGGCATAGGCGACCTCAATGCGGCTGCGAATGTCGAGCAGCACGACCCGGCCCGGGAAGGCCTGCCGGACCCGGTACGCCTCGGCTGCGCTGACATACAGCCCGCTGTCGGAGCGCTTGTGCGCGGCCACCTGTTGGGATGGCAGCGCCGCGATCTCCAGTGGCGTCGGGGCTGCAGCGGCGGTCACGCGGTCGCCGTCGCAGGTTGCGAAGGACTCGATATCGACGGCGTATTTCGGGCAGGCGCCTTCGCCGACGACCTGAATCTGGGCCAGCGCGAGGCCGGGAATGAGCAGCATTGATACGAGCGCGGTTCTTGGATGCATCGTCTTCTCCATTGCGAAAGGTCGCGTCTGCGTTGCCCCGGTTCGGCGCAAGGCGGCGGTCGGTGCCGCGGTCAAAGTTCCTCGATGTCTTGCTGGCCGGCGATCAACCCGTCGGCGCGAAGGCTTCTGTCGCGTATGGCTTCGGGCGGCATTGCGGGCAGGGCGGTTGCCAGGACGTTCATGGTTGTTCCTCCAGGAGTCCACCGCGCATCGAGCGCGTGACCGGATCGTGCGCGCGGCCGCATCGGGTTGAAATTCAGCGGACGACGTAGTTGTCGTTATCGAGCGGCTTAAGTCTTTCGTTCAGTGTCATCAGCCGAACGGAGAGTGGACGAGAAGGAGCTCGCGGATCGCTGCCTTATGCTGGTTCCATGCCGCGCGCGTCACCAACGGAGACAGCAGGCCATCCGTCGCGAGAGATCGAGCTGAAGCTCGCGGTCGCGGCGCGCGACCTGCCGCAGCTGCGGCAGCGCCTGGTCCGATTCGGAAGCGGCAAGACGCTCGAGGTCGACAACGTCTACTTCGACACCGTAGACAGGCTCTTGCGCAACAACCGGATGGCGCTGCGCGTGCGCAGGATCGGTGGG
>JAHEDN010000398.1:2772-3315 GCA_024641225.1 Burkholderiales bacterium
ACCGAGACTGCGGTGGGCGCGCTGTCGGTTCGCGGCGAGTGGGAGGTCCCGGCTCCGCGTGGCCGGCTCGATCTCGACCGTTTTCCTTTGACGCCGCTGGCGTCGCTGCTGAAGGCGCATCCGCAGGCAGGATTGCAGCCGGCGTTTCGCACCCGCTTCCGCCGCACCGTCTGGTATGCGGGGGGAGGGGGCATCGAGCTCGCACTCGACGACGGCGAGATCATCGCCGGCGAGCGACGGGCGATGATCCTCGAGCTCGAACTGGAACTGAAGTCCGGCACGCGCGAGGCGCTGTACCGGCTTGCGCTCGAACTGGCCGGCAAGGGCCGTGACGCGCTGGCGCTGCGCCCGGCCGTCGACTCCAAGGCCGCGCGCGGCTATCGGCTCGCGGCAGGCGAGGCTGCTGCACCGGTCAAGGCCAACGCCCGTGCGGTGGTCGGCGCGCTGCCCCGAGGCGCGACGCTCGCGGCGGTGCTGCGCGGCGTTGCGGAGCGAGGCACGACGATTCTGCTGGCCAACATTTCTCCGCCTGGCGAGGCTAAC
>JAHEDN010000032.1 GCA_024641225.1 Burkholderiales bacterium
TCCAGAAGGGCGACCTCGTCGCGAGCCAGTTGTTCGATCCGGGCGCACTGCCCGCGCTCGATCGGCCGCCGCAGCGGATCGCTTACGAGGACGTCTTGCGCGGCGAACCGATGGCGCTCGCGGCGCTGTCGGGGCGGATCGTGCTGGTCGGAATTCAGCTCCCGGGTCAGGACAGCCTGGAAATCAGCGGCGGCCGCGAACGATGGGGCTCGCAGTTGATCGCAGCACAGATCGATGCCATGGGGCGCCATTCCGCAATACTGCCGTTGCCGTTCTTTGCACAGGTATCGATGGCGATCGTCATGGCGCTGGTCGGTGCGCTTGTCGGCGCGCGTCTGCAGCGTCGGGCGCGCTTCGTCCGGTTGCTGGTGCTGACGGGCATCGGTGTCGCGTTCATCGGCGCCGCCATTGTGCTGTACCGCTCTGAGCAATTGCTGGTCGGAGTCCCCTACGGCCTCGTTGCGCTCGCACTCGGGGCGTGGCTGGCGGGCCGGTTTTCATCCGGAGGTCTGCGATGAATCTCCTTCGCTGTCGGATCCTGCAGCGCACGGTCGCTTCCGTTGTCAGTGCCGCGCTCGTGATTCCCGGCCTCGCCGGTTGCGCGACCAAGCCAACGGGATACGGGTGGATCGCAGGCATCGTCGTCGATGGGCAGCGGGTTGCGCGTCCGAACGAAGGAGGACTGCTCAGCGTGACCCGCGACGGCAAGACAGTCGAAGGTCGCGCCGGCATGGAGCTGCGCCGCGGCGACTACGTGGTGACCGGGCAGCGCGCCGAGGCCGTGATCCGCTACGCGAGTGGCTCGGAAATCCTGATGCGGCCGAACAGCGGTGGCGAGATCGGTTCGTTCGTCAGGATGTTCAACGAGGTATTTGCCAAGATCCGCGGTGCCTTCGAAGTGGAAACCACGTTCGTACGGGCCGGCGCGCAGGGCACGGCCTTTCTCGTGCGCACCGAGCAGAGCGGCGAAACCACGGTGATCGTCATCGAGGGTGCCGTGCGCGTCGATTCGACGCAGCGTGCCTGGGCGCCGGTGACAATCACTGCCGGCGAGATGGGCATGGCACACCCCCAGGCGCCGCAGCCGATGCCGGCCAGCGAAGCCGAGTTGCAGTCGACGCGCGAATGGGTCGACAGGCTGGAGCGGCTCGTGCCACAGCAGGCGGCGGTCTCTCCGACGGAAGCCGCGATCGCGGCCGGCGTGGTGGCGGTCGCCATTGGTGCAATCCTCGCGAGCCGGAACCGTGACAGCGCGCCCCCGCCGAGCACCCCGCCAGCCGGCACGGATCGCACGCCCCCCGACCGGGCGACGCCCAACCAAGGGGGCGTGTACCCGCCGCCCGTGCGGGAGACGGCACCGCCGCCGCTCGGAACGCCGACAGGCCTGAGGCCGGGGCAGCCCAGGCCAGCAGGCGTGCGGCTGGATTGCCGCAGGCCTGTAACGCTGACGTGGAACAGGGTGGCCGGCGCGCGCGATTACGTCGTTCGACTCGACAAGGCCGACGAACCGGGGCAATGGCGTTCCAGCTTTTCGACGGCGACGGCCGGCGTGCGCACCTCGGTGGCTTCTTCGCAGTTGGGTTCGTCCAACCGGTGGTCGGTGCAGGCACGCGACGGCAACCGGACCGGGTCCGCGTCGCCGTGGTTCTACTTCGACTGCGATTTTGTCGTCGTGCGTTGAAGGGCGACAGATGCCGCGGGCTTTTCAGTCGCCATAGTCGAAGGAGCGGGCACTCGACCCGGGATTCTGGCCGGCGAGCGGCGCGGTCAGCCCGAGGGCCACCATGCGCTGCACGAACGAGCGGCGCGTCACCTTCCCGCTCCTCACCTCCTCGATCAGGGCACGCAGTTCATGCTGTTGCATCGTCTCCTCCTTCGGCCCTCCGGGGCACTTATGGTCGTCGCGGCCGCCGCGACCGGGCCGCCAGCGTGCATCGAAGTCGGAAGGCCGCCAAGCGGTGCGCCGGATATTGGAGGACGGCGCAGTGCACCGCCGCAGGCCGGCGCTACAGAGCGCCGATCGCGGAAAGCGCGCGGCGGACATCCTCGATGCCCTCCGCCGAAAGCGGGACCTGCGGCGCCAGCGGTGCGCCGACCCCGTAGCCCTGCAGTTCGAGCCCGCCCTTGATGCAGGCCGCCAGGTTGTATCTGGCGAAGGCCTGGTTGAGTGCCCAAAGCGGGCGCTGCTTTTGCATCGCGGCGGCCCATTGGCCGCGCATGCAAAGCTCGTAGAGTTCCACGCTCTGCCGCGGCGCCACGCACGCCGGCCCCGCCATCCAGCCGACACCGCCGAGCAGCATCACGCAGGCGGGAACATGCGACGAGGCGGCGAACACCTGCATCCGCCCTTCGACCCGGTTGATGATCGACAGCAGCCGGCCGGTGTTGACCGAGGCGTCCTTGATGTAGCGAATGTTCGGCTCACGGCTGAGTCTCTCGATCACCGGCAGGCTGAGGTCGGAGCGCTGGAAGCTCGGGTTCGTGTACAGCACGACCGGCACCGAGACCGCCCCACCGATTGCCTTGAAGTACGCGAACACGCCATCGTCGGCTATCGGAAAGTACGCCTCGAGAATCGCGAGGATTCCGTCGGCGCCAAGCCGCTCCCACTCGCGCGCTTGGTCGACGGCATCTGCGGTCGTCGTCGAGGCCACGCCGGCGACCACCGGCACGCGCCCGGCCGCCGCCTCGATCACCACCTCGACCACCCGCCGCCGCTGCGCGCGGTTCAGATACGCGAATTCGCCGGTCGAGCCGAGCGGCGTGAGCCCATGCACGCCGGCCTTGATCAGGTCTTCGCACAGTCGGGCGAGCACATCGGCCTTCACTTCGCCCGCCTCGTCGAGCGGTGAGACGAGGTAGGGAAAGACGCCGTGGAAGTCCGTTGCGCTCATCGAAATCCTCGGTCGTCCACGAATGCGAAAGGGGCGCGATGATTTCCGTCACGGCCGGGCGCTGAGGGGTTGCGATGTCCCGGCGCCGATCTGGCGTGGCGCTTGCCTACTGCGCCAGGCTCCACCGTCCATCCTGCTGACAGAACGAGTACACGCCGCTGTCCTCGCTCGTCTTGTGGCGATTGACGATGCGCACTTCGCTGCACGGCTTGGACGCCTTCAGGAAGATCCGCCGCGGCGTAATCACGCCAGAGGCGCCGGTCTGTTCGTTCTTCCATTCAACCGGAACACCGGTCTTTTCGGCCGCGAGCGCCTTGCCCAGCGCTTCTTCGAAGAGCTTCATGTCGGTCTCGTTGAATCTGGCCATCGTTCCCTTCGCCATGAAGCCAAAGCCGGCAGCGGCGGTCTGGCCGGCCACTGCGAGACAGGCGACGGCAAGAACAATTCTGAACGATCTGATCACTTCGCTTCCTCCACCTTGTCGCTCACAAGACCTGCGCCGCAATTGCGCAAGATCGAAAAATCGGCCGCAGTCGCGGCTTCCCGTGGCCGACCGGACGGTTGCATCCGGCGAACTGCCTGATCCGGGCCTACTCGGCGAGCAGGAATCGCTCGATCCGCTGCGCCATGAACTCGAAAAAGGGATTGTGGCGCAGGCGGATCAGGTTCGCAGGCGACACCGCAAGCACGCCGCGCTCGCCGCGTACGTCGACTGCGCCCAGGTAGATGCGCTCCCGGCTCGACGGTCGGCGGCTCCCGTAGACCGGATCGTCAGGGGCAAACGGCAGCGCGACGTGTGACATTGAAAACACCCCGCTCGGCCATGCCAGATCGGTGTCCTGCTCTGCGACTTCGCCGCTGGCCGCCTTGCGATGGACAGCAGCAAGCCGCTCGGTCTGTTCGTTCACGTTGGCGATGATCGTCAGGTCGAACGGCAGCGGCGGACCGGAAAGCAGCTGCTGCCTGACATCTGCGACGCCGGGCAAATACAGCGCCGCCGCATCCGCCTGGCGGTTGATGTCGAAAAGCACGAGTTCGTGTTTGCCCGGAACGACCGAGCGGAAGAACGCCGCGATCAGCGCCGACGTCGACACGGTGGCGTCGGCCACCGACTGGAAAGCGAGGATTCGCGGAAACTCCGCCGGCGCGCCGGATCCGGCCGCCCGGTCGAGCCGCTCCACAATCGACCGCGTGATCGCGTGCATCTGCTCGCCTGCGTTGGCGGTGAACGAGTTGTACTTGTACGGGTCGTACTCGGGCACGACCTCGGTCCATTCGAGCTTGTCCACACCAAGCAGCATGCCCGCGCGCTTCTGCCAGACCGCGAACCCGGCCGCCGGCGAAACGCCGATCGCAGGCGACAGCAGCACCATGCGCGTGACCGCGGGCAGGTCTTCTCCCTGCGCACGCGACAGCGCGTACTCGACGGCGAGCGCGGCGCCCATCGAATAGCCGACGATGTGCAGGGGCTTGCCACCGCCCGCCCGCCGGGCGAGGTCGCGCGCCGCGAGCCGCACGGCGGCAGCGAAATCCTTCCAGTGCACGTCGAGCAGGCCGGCAGGCGCCGTCCCGTGGCCGGGCAGGCGCAACCCGACGACGTGAAATCCGCGCGCATTCAGCCGCTCGCCGAGCGCTCGCATCGAGTACGGGGAATCGGAAAGGCCATGCAGCAGCAGCACGGCGCCGCGCGGGTCAGCCGCGGTCAACTCGAACGTCCGGTTCCAGTTGACCGGCTGTGCGGACGGATCGGCGACGCTTCCTCGAGCAAAGCGGTTCAAGGCGCGCCCGCCTTCGCGCTTCACGCGGTCGTGGACCTCGGCGTCGAGTTCAGCAAAGAGCAGCGCCTCGAGCGCGCGATAGTCGTCGAGATTGCGCACGCGAGCCGCGTCGCTCGCACGGAATTCAGAGTCGAGCGCTGCCGTGTGCCAGACGGCGAGGTCGGGCATCGCGTCAAGGCGCAGCTTGAACCCGAGCACCAGTACGACCACGGCGCAGAGCAGGCTGTAGCCGATCAGGTAACCGAGGTGCCGGAGCAGGAAGCGGATCATGGTGCGAGAGGGGGCGCCGTCGACCAATGATGGCGCGCATCGGTGCAGGCACGCAAATCCGCGGTCCCCGAGCCGGACACTTCGCGCACCCTCACGACCACGCCTCGCTGCCGCTGCGCGCCCGGTACTGCGCCGCGACGACTACCTCTGCTCGTCCGCCGGCTGCGTGGTCAGCGCGGTCGCGCCGCCGCGTGGTGCGTGCCTGCCGCGCCCGAACCAGCGCGCCTCGAGCGCGTCAAGGTACGAGTAGATCACCGGCACCACCACCAGCGTGAGCAGGGTGGAGGTGATCACGCCACCGATGATCGCCCGGCCCATGGGCGCCTGCTGCTCGGCGCCTTCGCCAAGGCCGAGGGCGAGCGGCAGCATGCCAAACGTCATCGCCGCCGTGGTCATCAGGATCGGTCGCAGACGCACCTGTCCGGCGGCGATCAGGGCCTCGATGCGCGAGAGACCGCGCTTCTGGCCGTGGTTCGCGAAGTCCACCAGCAGGATGGCGTTCTTGGTCACCAGGCCCATCAGGAAGACGATGCCGATCATCGAGAAGATGTTCAGCGTGGTGCCGGTCACGAGCAAGGCCAGCATCACGCCGACGATCGACAGCGGCAGAGAGGCCATGATCGCCACCGGCTGGATGAAGCTGCCGAACTGCGACGCCAGGACGATGTAGATGAAGATGACGGCCAGCGCCAGCGCACTCATGATCGCGGCGCCGACTTCCTCCTGGTCGCGGATCTGTCCGCCGACGTCGAAGCGCAGGCCCGGCGGCAGCTGGTAGGATTTGACGAGGTCCTGCACTTCCTTGCCGGCGTCGCCGGCCGGCCGACCCTCGACGTTGGCGAACAGCGCTACACGCCGCTGCAGGTCCTGGCGGCGGATGTTCTCCGGGTTGAAGGAGCGTTCGATGGTGGCGATCGAGCGAAGGGGGACGACTTCGGTGGAACCATCGGCCCGCGTCCGGCCAGTGGCGATATTCAGGTTGGCGATGTCCTCGGTCACCGTGCGGTTCTCGCGCGGCAGCTGCGTGATCACCTCGTAGTTCTGCCCGTCCGGAGCAAGCCAGTAGCCGGAGTTCTCGCCGCCGACCAGCGCCCGCAACGTGGCGCCGAGCTGCGCGTGCGTGATGCCGTACTCGGCCGCCAGCTCGGGCTTCAGGCGCACGGCCAGCGCCGGGGTGCCGTCCTTGACCGTGATGTCGACGTCGGTGACGCCGCGGATCTGCGACACCTTGTTGCGGAAGTCGGCCATCACGCGGTTCATCGCCTCCTGGTCGTTGCCGAGCAGCGCCACGTAGATCGCGCCTCCGAAACCCACCGTGAGCTGTACCCCGGGAATGCCGGCGACCTGCTTGCGGATCGCCTCCTCGATCTTCTTCTGCGAGCGATCGCGCTCGGCGCGCGGCACCAGCTGCAGATTGATGCGGGCGTTGTTCTTGGCCCCGTCGGTGCCGATGCTGGTATCGATCGAGGCGATCTCCGGAAATTCCTTCAGCACCGCCTCGACACGCCTGACCCGCTCGTCGGCGTACTCGAGGCTGGAGCCGACCGGCATGGTCAGCTTCACGCTGGTGAAGCTCTGGTCAGCCTCCGGCATCAGCTCGCCGCCCACGATGCCGGCGATCGGAACGCTGGCCAGGAAGCTCGCCGTGGCGATGGCCAGCGTGCTCTTGCGGTGACCCAGCGCCCAGCGCAGCAGGCGGTCGTAGATCTCGTGCCAGCGCTCGACCCAGCGGTCGAACACGGTGAGCACGCGGCCGATCACCGGCACGCCCTTCGCCCCCTGCGGCGGGTCGCGCCACACGGCAGACAGCATCGGGTCGAGCGTAAAGCTGACGAACAGAGACACCAGCACCGCCACCACCACCGTGATGCCGAACGGATAGAAGAACTTGCCGACGATGCCGCCCATGAAGGCGATCGGCACGAATACGGCGACGATGGAGAACGTCGTGGCCAGCACCGCCAGGCCGATCTCATCGGTTCCCTCACGCGCGGCGGTGAAATGGTCCTTGCCCATCCGGATGTGGCGGACGATGTTCTCGCGCACCACGATCGCGTCGTCGATCAGCAGGCCGATGCACAGGCTCAGCGCCATCAGCGTCATGTAGTTCAGTGTGAAGCCGAACGCGTATACCGCGATGAAGGTCGCGATGACCGCAATCGGCAGCGTCAGCCCGGTGATCACGGTGCTGCGCCAGCTGCCCAGGAACAGGAACACGATCAGCACGGTCAGCATCGCGCCTTCGACGATCGTGTGCTTCACGTTGTCGACCGAATGCTTCACGAAGTCGGCCATCGCCCATATGAACTTCAGCTCGGCACCCGGCGGCAATTGCTTGCGGATGTCCGCGGCCGCTTCCCTCAGCTGCTGGCCGACCTCGACGATGTTGGCGTCCTGCGCCTTGTAGACCCATACGCCGATCGCCGGCTGGCCGTCGACGCGGGTCAGCGACTTGCGCTCTGCCTCGGCATCGACGACTTCGGCCACCTGCTCGAGCAGGATCGGCACGCCAGCGCGCCGAGCGACGATGATCTTGCCGAACTCCGCGGCCGACGACAGCCGGCCGTCGACGCGGACGATCGACTCCGAGGTCCGGTTCGAGATCGTCCCGACCGGCACGCTGACGTTGGCCGTGCGCAGCGCGGTCACCACCTGATCGACGGTCAGGCCATGCGCCGTCAGCCGGGCCGGATCGACGCGGGCCTGCACCTGCCGCGTCACGGTGCCGCCGAGCTCGACGCGGCCGACGCCGTTGACGCGCTCGAAGCCCTTCTGCACGACCTGCTCGGCGATCAGCGTCAGTTCGCGCGGCGTCTTCCCGTTGCCCATCAGCGCGAAAGATGCGACCGGCTGGTCGTTCTCGGTCTCGGCGCGCTGGACGATCGGGTCCTTGGCGTCGCGCGGGAAGCTGGCGCGGATCTGCGCCAGCTTGTCGCGCACCTCCTGCATCGCACGCGTGGTGTCGACGTCGAGACGAAACTCGACCCAGGTGAGCGAGCGGCCCTCGTCGGAGCGCGACAGGATCCGCTTGACCCCGGCCACGGTGTTCGCCGCGTTCTCGATCGGCTTTGCGAGATCGTTCTCGACCTGCTCGGGCGACGCGCCGGGATAATTGACCCAGATCATCACGCCGGGCGGCGCGACGTCCGGCATCGGCTCGACGCCGAGACGGGCGTAGGAAAACAGCCCGAGCACGGTGAGCGCGACCATCACCATGGTCGCGAACACCGGATGGTTGATCGAGACGCGCGTCATCCACATGGCGCTGCTCCTGCGACGGCTCAGCGCGCCAACGCGACGCTCGCGCGCGCGGCGACCTTCGGCGCGTCGGCGGTGACGATGTTGGCCAACATGCCCTCGCGCAGGTTGTCGAACTTGGTGCCGATCACCTGCTCCGCTCCATTGAGCCCGGAAGTGATCTCGATCCGCTGCGCGCGCTCGTCACGTACGCCGGTGGCGACGTTGCGCCGGGCAAGCTTGCCGTCGTCGATGACCCAGACGTAGCTCTGGCCACGATCGTCCCGCACGGCGGCCATCGGCAGCGCCGGCACCGGTGCAACCCCGCCGATCTGCACCTTCACCCGCGCGAACATGCCGCCGCGCAGACGGCCGTCGTCGTTGGACAGCAGCACGTAGACGGCGATCATGCGCGAGCCCGGCTCGGTGGTCGGGTTGATGCGATCGATTCTTCCCTTGTAGGGCTGGTCGGCCAGACCCTCGATCTCGACCGCGACTTCTGCGCCCTGGACGATCTTGGCCACGTCGGCCACCGGCGCCTCCGCCTGAACTTCGAGGCGCGCCAGGTCGACGATGTGCAGCAGCGGCGCATCGAACGCAACCTTCTCGCCGGGCTGGACGTGCCGCCGGGCCACCTGACCGGAGATCGGCGCGCGGACCACGGCGTCGGACAGCAGCAACTGCGTCTGCGCCAGCTGCGCCTCGGCCGCCTGCACTGTGGCCACCTGGGCACGGTAGGCGTCGTCGGCGGTGTCGAAGGCGTTCTTTGATATGAAGCTCTGCTTGACGAGCTGCGCATTGGCCGATCGTGTGCGCTCGGTCTGCGCCAGCGTCGCGCGCGCCGACTCCAGTTCGGCCTGGCGCTCGGCCAGCTGGTTTCGCAGCTGCGCCGTGTCGAACTCGGCGATGACCTGGCCGGCGGTAACCCGGTCGCCCTCGCGCACCGGCAGCCGGCGCACTTCGGCGGAAAGCTTCGAGCGCACGGTCGCCTGGTTGAAGGCCTGCACCGTGCCCGGCATCGACAGCTGGACGGAGAGCGTCTGCGGCGCGAGCCGGACGATGTCGGTCGCCGCGAAGGCGAGCGGCGGCGGCTCCTTCTTTTTCTCGTCTGCCTTGGCGCCGAGCTTCAGGACGCCGCTCTGCATGGCGCCGAGCGCGCTCGCAATGATCACTACAGCGAGGCCGGCGAGGATCACCCAGCGCTTCTTGGTCTTGCTCATGTTTTCCCCCGAAGCCGACGCACCAGGCGGGCCTGCGCGCGGCCGAATCCCTTACCGTGGCCCGCATTGTCAGGGCGCGAGGCCCCGGCCCGCCATCGCGCTGCGACGGAATGCGCATCGGTGCGACGAAACGCAAGACTCGCGGACGGGTCGTGCTCCGCGAGGCCATTCGCTGCCACATCAGCGTGAACGGTCACCCGGCGCCGCCGTCAACGGGGCATGGGCAGGGGCGAACGCGCACTCAAGACTAGATGTCCGCCTCGACCTCGTTGCCGTGCTCTTCGATCCAGGCACGGCGGGCGGAGGCTTCGCCTCGGCCCATCAGCATGGTCATCGTGCCGACCGTTTCTGCCCGCGGCAACTCGCCGAGGGCTATCGGCAGGAGCCGTCGCGTATCTGGACTCAGTGTCGTTTCCCAAAGCTGCTCGGCACTCATTTCGCCCAAACCCTTGAAGCGGGCGATCGTCCAGCTGCCCTGGCGCACCCCCTCGTCGGCAAGCTTTTCCAGCGTGGTGTCAAGCTCGTCGTCGTCGAGGCAGTACAGCCGCCGCGCCGGCCGCTTTCCCGCCGCCGGCACGTCGACGCGGAACAGCGGCGGCCTTGCCACGAAGACGTGGCCGCGCTCGATCAGCTTCGGAAAGTGGCGGAAGAACAGCGTCAGCAACAGCACCTGGATGTGCGCGCCGTCGACGTCGGCGTCGGCCAGCACGCAGATCTTGCCGTAACGCAGCCCGGACAGGTCCGGTTCGTCACCCGGTCCATGCGGATCGACGCCGATGGCCACCGCGATGTCATGCACTTCCGCGTTGGCAAAGAGGCGGTCGCGCTCCACTTCCCAGGTATTGAGCACCTTGCCGCGCAGCGGGAGGATCGCCTGGAACTCCTTGTCGCGCCCCATCTTGGCCGAGCCACCAGCCGAATCGCCTTCGACAAGGAACAGCTCATTGCGCGCGGTGTCGGTCGACTCGCAGTCGGTGAGCTTGCCCGGCAGCACAGCCACCGCCGAGCCCTTCTTCTTTTCCACCTTCTGCGCGGCGCGGGCGCGCGCCTGCGCCTGGCGGATCACAAGATCGGCCAAGGCGCGACCGTAGTCCGGATGCTGATTGAGCCAGATCTCCAGCTGCGGCTTGACCTGCCCGGCAACCAGCCGCAGCGCGTCGCGGCTGTTCAGCCGCTCCTTGATCTGGCCCTGGAACTGCGGGTCGAGAACCCTGGCAGTGAGCACGAAGCTGGCGCGCGCGAAGACGTCTTCGGAAAGCAGCTTGACGCCCTTGGGCAGCAGGTTGTGGGCGTCGATGAACGCGCGCACGGCGTTGAACATCCCTTCGCGCAGCCCCGCTTCGTGCGTACCGCCCGCCGTGGTCGGAATGAGGTTCACGTACGACTCGCGCGTGACCGGGCCTTCCTCGGTCCACGCCAGCACCCATCGCGCACCTTCCCCCTCGGCGAAGACCTCGTCGTCGGCGTCGACGTATCCCTCCGCCTCGAACGGCAGCGCGACCGGAGAAGCGGCAAGCGTGCCGAGCAGGTACTGCTGCAAGCCGCCGTCATAGCGCCACGTCTGCGTACGGCCACTCTTCTCGACCGTCAGCGTCACCGTGGTGCCGGGAAGCAGCACGGCCTTGCTGCGCAGCAGCCGCTCAAGTTCGTCGAGCGGCACGATGGCCGTATCGAAGTACTTCGTATTCGGCCAGACGGTCACGCGGGTGCCGGTCTTCGGCTCGCCGCCTTTGACGGCTCGTGTTGCAAGCGGCTCGCGCACTTCACCATCGGCAAACCCCATCGTGTGCGCCCGGCCGTCGCGCCACACGGTCACGTCCAGCCGACGCGATAGCGCGTTGGTCACCGACACGCCGACACCATGCAGTCCGCCGGAGAACGAATACGCGCCACCGGCGCGCTTGTCGAACTTGCCGCCCGCATGCAGGCGGGTGAAGACGATCTCCACGACCGGGGCGTTTTCCTCCGGGTGCATCCCGGTCGGGATGCCGCGGCCGTCGTCCTGCACGGTGACCGCCCCGTCCGCGTGCACGGTGACGTCGATGTGGCGGCCAAAGCCGGCGAGGATTTCGTCGGCCGCGTTGTCGATCGCCTCCTGCACGATGTGCAGCGGGCTGTCGGTGCGCGTGTACATGCCGGGCCGCTGACGGACCGGCTCGAGTCCCTTCAGGACGCGGATCGACGCCTCGCCGTATGCAGCGGCGGCGCGTGCCGTGCGGGAACGTGTACTGCTGGTCATGATTGAAACGCGAAAAGTTCAATCCTGCGGCAAGCCGCCTTTTCCACAGAACTTGTGGATAAAACCCGCCCATCGATCCGCAAACCACGCCAGGACGCGGCCTGCGCTGGCCTGCTCAACCACGAACCAGCCTGCGCCGCAGTCAACGAAGACCACACAACTGAGCCAGCGCTGCCCAGTCGAGTTGCATGTCCGGGTGCAGGTAGCCGACGAAGCCGATCGCGAGTGCGGCCGCAATCAGCGCCCACACCGCGGCGCGGCGAAGCCCGAGCGAGATCTTCCGACCGGCCATCGGCGCTACGGACGCGCCGCGCCGGCGGTGCGCTGCACCGCCATTGGGCGCTCGTCGATCGGCCAGGCCAGCGCTGCGG
>JAHEDN010000033.1 GCA_024641225.1 Burkholderiales bacterium
ATCAACGAGGTCGATCTTGTTGAAGACCGCCCAACGCGGCTTTCGTGCGAGCGCTTGGTCGAACTTCCTGAGTTCCGTGATCAGCGACCGCGCCTGGCGAATCGGATCGACCCCGAAATCAGCCGACGCAGCATCGATCACATGCAGCAGCAGGCGGGTGCGGCCGAGGTGGCGCAGGAAACGGTGACCGAGCCCGGCACCCGCAGCCGCACCTTCGATCAATCCAGGAAGGTCCGCGATCACGAAACTCGCCTGCGAATCGACCTGCACGACACCAAGGTGGGGATGGACGGTCGTGAACGGGTAGTCAGCAACTCTTGGCCGTGCGTTGGAAACGGCAGCGATCAGCGTCGATTTGCCTGCGTTGGGCAAACCAAGCAGCCCGACATCCGCCAGCACTTTCAGTTCGAGCCGCAGAAAGCGGTGCTCGCCAGGTTGACCCGGCGTCTTCTGTCGCGGCGCGCGATTCGTGCTCGATTTGAAGTGCAGATTGCCAAGACCGCCTGCTCCGCCCTTGGCGAGGAGCACGCGCTTGCCGCTTGTCGCCAGGTCGGCCAGTACCAATCCGGTTGACTCGTCAGTGACTACCGTGCCAACGGGCATGCGCAGTTCGACATCCTGCCCCGAAGCACCGTAGCAGTCCGCGCCCCGGCCGTGCTCACCATTGCCAGCAGAAACCCGTCGCTGATAGCGGTACTCGAGCAGCGTATTGATGTTGTGATCAGCCACTGCCCAGACATCACCACCGCGACCGCCATCGCCGCCGTCGGGGCCGCCCTTTGGAACAAATTTCTCACGCCGAAAGGAAGCGCAGCCGTTACCACCTCGTCCGGCGTGTACTTCGATGCGCGCTTCATCAACGAACTTCATGACTTGATGTGAAAAAAGAAAAAGCCCTGCCAGCAATTGACAGGGCTTTGTCGCAGGGACGGTCCGCCCCAGCGAGGCGCCGCGCAGGGCTATTTGTCGGTCAGCACGCTTACCGTGCGACGACTCTGAGCACCACGCGTCCCGAAATGCACTCGCCCGTCGACGAGCGCGAATAGCGTGTGGTCGCGCCCAATGCCCACGTTGTCGCCCGGATGAAACTGTGTGCCACGCTGGCGAACGACGATCGCGCCAGCGCTGATCGCCTCGCCGCCATAGACTTTGACGCCAAGCCGTTTTGCCTGCGAATCGCGGCCGTTGCGTGATGAGCCGCCTGCCTTCTTATGTGCCATTTCCTTGACCTCGTATCCGATGCGCGCCTTCAGGCAATCGAGCTTATGCGGATTTCAGTGAAATTCTGCCGGTGGCCTGCGTGCTTCTGAAAATGCTTGCGCCGGCGCATCTTGAAAATCGTTAGCTTTGCGTGACGGCCGTGACCGAGCACAGTCGCCTTGACGATCGCACCCCGCACATGCGGTGTGCCGATGCGAACCTCGCTACCGTCGCCAACGGCCAAAACTTCATCAAAAGATACTTCCGTGCCAGGAACTGCATCGATAGTCTCGATTTTGACCGCCTGACCAGTCGAAACCCGGTATTGCTTGCCGCCTGTTTTGATCACTGCGTACATGTTCTTTGTCCTCGCCGTCGCAACCAGAAAGGCGCGCGGTCTTAGGAAGTGTCGACATCGCTTCGAGCAGCCACCGCCGAAGAATTTTGATAGCCGGGTATTTTGCGCCCTCTGCCAGGCAGCTGTCAAACTTGGCCTGTCTTTATCCGCAGCCCGCGCAGCCGTGGCACCATTCGCCGCGCCGGTGAAGCCGACACCGCCTGACCATTTGCGCCCGCCTATAATTTTGACGTTTTTCGTTAACGAGCGCCTCTCCATTTGACTGCCCTGCCGACAGAAACCAAGGCCCCATTGCGCTCCTTGACTGAGATCCTCGCTCCGGTCGCGGAGGATCTGCGTTCAGTCGACGGCGAAATCCGAGCACGCCTGTCGTCTGACGTCCCGCTAATCGGCACGGTTGCCGACTACATCATCGCGGCGGGCGGAAAGCGTCTTCGCCCGGCAGTACTGCTGCTCATCGCCCGTGCCCTCGGTTACCGCGGCAGCGCCCATGTACTTCTGGCCACTGTAGTCGAGTTCATTCACACGGCAACGCTGTTGCACGACGACGTGGTCGATGAATCTGAACTTCGCCGCGGCCGGGCAACTTCGAACGCTCGGTTTGGTAATGCAGCGAGCGTACTGGTCGGCGATTTCCTTTACTCGCGCTCTTTCCAGATGATGGTCGAGGCGGGCGAGATGCGCGTAATGCAGATCCTTGCTGACGCAACGAATCGCATCGCGGAAGGAGAGGTTCTTCAGCTGATGGCCGTGCACGACCCGTCGGTCAACGAGCACCGGTACCTGGAAGTCGTGGGACGAAAGACCGCCGCGCTTTTTGAGGCCGCGGCGCGCATTGCCGCCGTAATTGCGCGCACGAGTCCGGAACTGGAGGAGGCTTCTTCGCACTACGGCGCAGGACTCGGCACGGCGTTTCAGATGATCGACGACGTCCTCGACTATTCGGGCCACGCCGAGGACATAGGAAAGCGGCTTGGCGACGACCTTCGGGAGGGGAAGGTGACCCTGCCCCTGATCCATGCGATGCATTGCGCGGACGCTGACCAGCGCCGGCGGATAGAGCGGGCCATTCGCGAAGGCGGCGGGGATTTCTCCGAAATAGCGCGAATAGTGCAAGACAATGGATCGATCGCGTACGTGCGCAGGCGAGCCCGCGACGAGTCTGCTCGCGCCGCTGCCGCTGCCGAGCAGCTTCCGCCGTCGGCTTTCAGGGATTCTTTGCTAGACTTGAGCGCTTTTGGCATGCACCGCGACCGCTGAACTGGTCGCACCGCAAGCGCACCGCTACGGCATTGAACTGTGCCTCGGCGGGATCGGGGTGTAGCTCAGCCTGGTAGAGTACTGCGTTCGGGACGCAGGAGTCGGAGGTTCGAATCCTCTCACCCCGACCACTTCTGGCCTTGCCCTTGTAGGCTTCGACGTTCGCAGGAGCCTTCAAGTGGACAGTTTCCCTTTCTGGGCGCAGATTCTCGCGCTCATCATCCTTCTGCTCTTTTCGGCCTTCTTCTCGATCGCCGAGACCGCCATGATGGCGCTGAGCCGACTGCGGCTGCGCCACCTGGTGCGCGAGGGTAGCCGCGCCGCCCGCCTGGCCGAAGCCTTGCTGGGCCGCACCGACCGTCTCCTCGGCGTGATCCTGCTCGGAAACAACCTTGTTAACAACGTTCTGGCCACGCTGGTCACCGCGCTTGCCATCTACTATTTTGGCCAGAGCGAATGGGTACTCGCAGTCGCCGCCGGCTCACTCACGTTCGCCATCCTCGTATTCGCGGAGATCACGCCGAAAGTCATCGGCGCAACGTACCCAGAGCGGATTGCCCTGCCGGCGAGCTTCGTGCTGGCAGCGCTTCTTAAGCTGGCGACGCCCTTCGTCTGGTTCGTCAACCTGTTCGTCAGCGCCGTGCTCTGGGCCCTGCGTATCCCGCGCAGAGACAGCGCCGATGCCACGCAACTCACTCCGCAGGAACTCCGCACGATCGTCCTGGAAGGCGGCAATTTCATTCCGTCAAAGCACCGCAGCATTCTGCTGAACCTGTTTGACCTCGAGCAACTGACGGTAGACGACGTCATGACGCCGCGTGCCAGGGTCGAAGCGCTGGATATTTCGCAGCCACCGGAGGCGATTGGACGGCAGTTAATGACCTGCTACCACAACAAACTGCCGGTGTTCGATGGCGACATCGCACGCATGCTCGGCGTTCTGCACGTGCGCAAGCTGCTGCCATTGCTTGGACAGCAGGCGTTGACGAGCGAACAGGTCCGCGAACGAGTCGTGCCCCCTTACTACATTCCCACAGGCACGCCGCTGCTGCAGCAATTGCAGATGTTCCAGGACAACCGCCAGCGTGTCGGCATGGTGGTGGACGAGTACGGCGACGTTCGAGGGCTTGTGACACTGGAAGACATAATCGAGGAAATCGTCGGCGAATTCACCACGCAGGCACCGGGATTGGGCACGGCCGCACTGCAGTGGGCAGAAGACGGTCAGGTTGTCGTTGACGGCAGCGTGTCGCTGCGCAAACTCAATCGCCGCCTGCGAGTGGCATTTCCGAGCCATGGACCGCGCACACTCAACGGACTCCTTCTTGAACGCCTGCAGGAGATCCCCGAAGGGGCATGCTGCGTTCGGTTCGACGACTGTGTAGTGGAAATCATGCAGACCGACGAGCAGGCGGTTCGCAGTGCACGCCTGATTCGCGCCAACAGCGATGCGGATGGTTTACGAGGGAAGGATTAGTCCGTTTCAAGTGTCACGATTGCACCGGCGCCGCTTTACAAAGCCGTGAGGGATGGGCACTATTTTCCCGCTTCGTGGGCCCTTACTAGCGCCGGGATGAAGATTCCTTGTCGGGATCGCAGTTGGTGGCCGCGAGGCACTTGAACATGAGCGGTTGAGCAACCCTGCGGGTCGAACGTGTCTGCTGTCAGTCAAAACCCTGTTGTAGCCGCCAGTTCGCTTACCGGGCTGGCGCGTGCACTGGTGCAGCAAGGAAAGTTGCGTCCTGACCGCGCCGAATCCCTGGCGCGCAGGGCGGCGCAGTCGAACACGCTGTTCATCGACGAACTGGTCGGTGCGGCCGAGGCGACTGGCCTGAAGGCCGGCGAGATCGCGCGTTTCGCGGCCGAGACCTTCGGCCATCCGCTCCTGGACCTCACTGCGATCGACGCAGACCAGTTGCCCAGCGACGTCATCGACAAGAAACTGGTGGGCGCCCTCCGTGTAGTCGGCATTCGCAAGCGAGGCAACCGCCTAGCAGTCGCAGTATCCGATCCGACCAACGTTCAAGCGCTGGATCAAGTCAAGTTTCAGACGCAGTTGGCACTGGAAATCGTCGTTGTCGAGCATGACAAGCTTCTCAAGCTGATCGAGTCCTCGGTCCAGACCGCTGGCAAAGCCCTTGAGAAGTTTGTTGGCGACGAGATTGACTTCGGCGAACTGCTCACGGAAGTCCCGGACAGCGCCGCGCAGGACGATTCGGCCATCGACATTGACGATGCGCCGGTCGTACGGTTCCTGCAGAAACTGCTGCTTGACGCGATCGGTGACGGCGCTTCGGATATTCACTTTGAGCCGTACGAGAAGTTCTATCGCGTCCGCTTCAGAGTCGATGGCATCTTGCGCGAGGTCACACAGCCCCCGCTCGCAATCAAGGAGCGCCTCGTTACGCGTATCAAGGTGCTTTCTAGGCTCGACATCGCCGAGAAGCGCGTGCCGCAGGACGGCCGCATGAAATTGGCGCTCAGCGCGCAACGCGCCATCGACTTCCGTGTCAGTACCTTGCCGACACTGTTCGGTGAAAAGGTGGTGATGCGGATTCTCGATCCCAGCCAGGCCAAGATGGGCATCGACGCTCTTGGATATGAGCCCGAGCAGAAGGCGGTTCTCACCGACGCGATCCAGCGCCCATACGGCATGGTGCTGGTCACGGGTCCCACAGGAAGCGGCAAGACGGTGTCTCTGTACACGTGTCTGAACATCCTGAATCAGCCGGGCGTCAACATCTCGACCGCTGAAGATCCAGCGGAGATTCAGATCGCCGGCATCAACCAGGTCAACGTCAACGATAAGGCCGGCCTGACCTTCGCAAACGCAATGCGCTCGTTCCTTCGGCAGGATCCCGACATCATCATGGTCGGCGAGATTCGCGACCTGGAAACTGCCGACATCGCGGTCAAGGCGGCGCAGACTGGCCACATGGTCATGTCGACGCTGCACACCAACAATGCGCCGTCGACACTGACCCGCCTGGCCAACATGGGCGTGCCACCATTCAATATCGCCTCGTCCGTGATTCTGATCACGGCGCAGCGGCTTGCGCGCCGGCTATGCACCTGCAAGGAGCCAACCGACTTCGGCGAGGACGCGCTGCTCGCCGCGGGGTTTGCGCGCAGCGCCCTCGACGGATCCTGGGCTCCATACAAGGCGGTCGGCTGCGACCGCTGCAAAGGTTCGGGCTACAAGGGACGCGTTGGCATCTACGAGGTGATGCCTGTCACCGAAGCCATTCAGAACATCATCCTCAAGGGCGGGAGTTCGATCGAGATCGCACAGCAGGCGCAGCGCGAGGGCGTGAAGAACCTGCGGCAGTCGGGGCTGCTCAAAGTAAGGCAAGGCATGACCTCGCTCGAAGAGGTGCTTGGTTGTACCAATGAGTAAACCTCCAAAGTACAGGGCGAACGGTTCATGGCAACAGGCGCAGTAGCCAAGCCCCGGGCGGCAGCAGTACAGGAAGCGCTGTTTGTCTGGGAGGGCAGGGACAAGACCGGCAAGATCGTGCGTGGCGAGATGCGCGCGGGCGGCGAATCGGCCGTGGCGGCAGCGCTTCGGCGCCGCGGCATTTCGAAGCCAAAGATCAAGAAGCAGGTCTTCTCCCGCGGCAAGAAGATCACGGAAAAGGATTTGACGCTGTTCACTCGCCAGCTGTCGACGATGCTGCGTGCCGGTGTGCCGCTCATGCAGAGCTTCGAAATCATCGCCCGTGGTCATTCCAACCCTTCGATGGGGCGCCTGCTGAGCGAGATTCGCGCCGACGTCGAAACCGGCACCAGTCTGAGCCAGGCCTTTCGCCAGTATCCGGTCTACTTCGACCCGCTGTTCTGCAATCTGGTTGCCGCAGGCGAGCAGGCGGGCATTCTTGAAACCCTTCTCGACCGGCTCGCCACGTACAAGGAGAAGACGCTTGCGCTCAAGGGCAAGATCAAGAAGGCGCTCTTCTACCCCGTGATGGTCATCCTGGTCGCTGTGCTGATCACCGCGATCATCATGTACTTCGTCATTCCTTCCTTCAAGCAGGTCTTCACGAGCTTCGGCGCGGACCTGCCGTACCCGACACTTGTCGTCATCGCAATGTCCGACTTCGTCGTCGGGAACTGGTACTGGATGCTGTTTGGATCGCTCGGCGCCCTGTATTTTGCGTACCAAGCCTGGCGTCGGTCGCCGTCGTTCCAGCGTCTGGTCGACCGCTACCTGCTGAAGATCCCGGTGGTCGGAGAAATGCTGCAGAAGGCGGCGGTCGCACGATGGGCGCGCACGCTGTCGACAACCTTTGCCGCCGGTGTCCCGCTCGTCGAAGCGCTCGACTCGGTCGGCCCGGCGTCCGGCAACGCTGTGTACAAGGACGCCACCAAGCAGGTCCAGTCGGAAGTCAATGTCGGCACCAGCCTTGCGCAGTCGATGCAGGGCACCGGCGTCTTCCCCACTATGGCAGTGCAGATGACCGGCATCGGCGAGGAATCCGGCGCACTCGATTCGATGCTATCGAAAGTTGCTGATTACTATGAACGCGAAGTCGACGAAACCGTCGACGCGCTGGCCAGCCTGATCGAACCGGTCATCATGGTCGTGCTGGGCGTGATAATCGGCGGCATTGTGGTGGCCATTTACCTGCCGATCTTCAAGCTCGGACAGGTTGTCTGATCGGGCGATCCTTGCCGGGCAGCGCTGACCGCGCCCCGTCGCTAGCGGAAGAAAAGGCTTGACACCCGATTTCGTTTTCGCTGTCTGTGCCGGTGCCTTTGGCCTAGTCATCGGCTCGTTCCTGAACGTCGTCATCTACCGCCTGCCGATAATCATGCAGGCGGAGTGGCAGGCGCAGTGCGCGGAACTCGCTGGAGGCAAGTCCGAACCGCAGCCTCGCTTCAACCTCCTGGTCCCCGGATCGCACTGCCCTGCCTGCAAGACGCCATTGCGGATCCGCGACAACGTACCGCTGGTCTCCTACTTCGCCCAACGTGGCAGGTGTGCCCACTGCGGCAGCGCCATATCCTTGCGTTATCCGATCGTTGAGGCCCTGACTGCAACGCTCTCGGTATGGGTGGCCTGGCGCTTCGGATTCAGTCCGGCGGGGTTGGCCGCACTTGCCTTCACGTTCGTCCTGATCGCTTTGACCTTTATCGACGCCGATACCACCCTGCTGCCGGACAGCCTCACCCTGCCGCTCGTCTGGGCGGGTCTGCTGCTTAACGTGAACGGCGTATTCGTTCCGCTTCAACAGGCCGTACTCGGCGCGGCGGCCGGCTACATTGTCCTGTGGTCGATTTACTGGCTGTTCAAACTGGCCACCGGCAAGGAAGGGATGGGTTACGGTGACTTCAAGTTGCTCGCCGCCCTCGGCGCCTGGTTCGGGTGGAAGATGCTGCTGCCGATCTTGCTACTGTCGTCGGTGGTCGGCGCGACGGTCGGCATCGTCCTGCTGATCTTGGCTCGTCGCGGCCGCGACATCCCAATCCCTTTCGGACCCTATCTGGCTGCCGCCGGCTTTATCGCACTCATTCATGGCGACGACATCGCGCGCCGCTTCATCCACTTCTAAGCCGCCGGGGCTCGAGGTCGGCCTCACTGGCGGCATAGGCAGCGGCAAGACGGCAGTGGCCAACATGTTCGCGGCACTTGGCGCTGCGATCATCGACAGCGACGCGATCGCCCATGCACTGACTGTCGCACACGGCGCAGCCATAGACGCAATCGGGCGGGAATTCGGAGACGAGTACATCGGCGCGGATGGCGCGCTTGACCGTCGAAAGATGCGCGATCGCGTCTTCCGTGATCAATCGGCCAAGGCACGGCTCGAAGCAATCCTGCATCCGCGCATAAGAGAACAGGCATCCGAGCAGGCCAAGGCAGCGATCGGCTGTGCGCCCTTTGTCGTCTTCGTCGTGCCGCTCCTGATTGAAACCCGCACGGCAGGCCACCGGATGGAAAGACTGCTTGTAGTTGACTGTTCGCCAACGACGCAGGTTGCTCGCGTTTGCGCCCGCAGCGGCCTAGATGCGGAACTGGTGCGTTCAATCATCGCTCAGCAGGCGTCGCGGAGCGAACGGCTCGATGCGGCCGATGACGTCCTCGTCAACGAAGGCCCGCTCGAGATGCTTCGCCCGCGCGTGCAAAGGCTGCACAGTCGCTACTGCGAGATCGCACGCGAACGCGCTGGTTGCGTGTGATATTTTCCGATATGGTCAACGATCCAGACGGTGTGATCCTCTACGAGTACCCCTTCACGGAGCGCGTGCGCTCGTTGCTGCGCCTTGAGGATCTCTTCGACAAGCTCGCATACTTCATCGAGCAGTCGCACCCCTACTGCCATCATGCCGCACTGATGGTGTTGTTCGAGATTCTCGACGTTACGTCGAGAACCGACCTTAAAGGAGACCTGCTCCAGGAACTGGAGCGACAGCGGCAGGCTCTGCAGGCGCTGCGCAGCAACCCGCAGGTTGCGCAGGACGCGCTCGCTGACGTGCTGGCCAGCATCGAGCAGGCGCAGCGGACATTGAACTCGTCGCCGGGCAAAGCCGGCCAGCATCTGCGCGATAACGAGTGGCTGACGAGTATCCGCAGCCGCGCCGGAATTCCCGGTGGAACGTGTGAATTCGACCTTCCTTCGTATCATGCGTGGCTAATGCGTGACGGGGGGAGCCGCCGCGCAGGTCTTCTTGGCTGGGTTCAGCCGTTGAACAAGTTCAGTGCGGCGCTGGGGATCGTATTGCGTCTTTTGAGGGAGAGCGCCCATCATTCGACGCAGATCGCGACCCAAGGCTCGTACCAGCAAGCCCTGCAGGGACGCAGCTACGCCATGCTGCAGGTGCGCGTGCCCGCGGATGCGGAGGCCATTCCCGAAATCAGCGCCAATCGTTACATGCTGTGGATCCGCTTCACGGCGCCCGACGGCGACCTGAAGCCACGCTCGGTCGACCGCGACGTTGCCTTTGATCTTGCCCTTTGCGCCCTTTGACACCGCCAAGAGATTTCTTTTCCGGCCATGCCGGGACGCCAGATCCGGTATTCCCTGGTGACCTTCGCATCGCGAAGTGCCTGAAACGCTCGCCGCAACCGCGGATCAGTGCCGGCGGCTGGCGCAGGATCGTCAGGGGCGAGTTTGCCTAGCCCGTCCGTGATGCTAAGAAGGTTACGGGTCAGTTGAAGACCTAGGGCGATGCAATGGGCGGGATCGCGTGCCGTGGCCGTAGTCAATCCTGCGCCAAGGCACTGCCAGGAGGTGACGCGGTTCGTCGGCGCAAATCGATCCAGACGCCCTGCCCGTATTCCGTCCCAGGACTCGCCACTGCCTCCGTTCCAGGGTCGGCAGCAAAGTAGGCTGGCAGGGCGGCCGGATTCTCGCGCAGCCGCTCACCCATACGGGATGATCTCACCACGATGAAGTCAAAACCGCGGCCCGGCGCGAGGCGTGCGTCATTCTCCGAATCGACCCAAGCACCATTCCAGGCACCAGCCACCGCGGGCGTTGCGCCGATGGTGCACCCGTCGAGAACCACCCCGCTCGCCCCTGCCGCCTGCCGCGCACCAGGCCCCGTGGCCAGAAAGATCGCTGCGTGGTTCCCCGAGCGATGGCGCAGCGCGGAGAACACCTGCTCAGAACTGAGATGCCCGACCTGCCAGTTGGCTTCCACAATGACCAGTTGTGGCGTGGCGCTTGCCGCTGTCCAAGGCGCGGAGTGACATGTCGTCGGAGACATCACTTCCGGCGCGGTGACAGCGATGGCCGTCCGCGGCAACAGCAGCCAGCGCAGGGGTGGCACAGCGGCCGGCAGCAGGGGCTGCGGAAGCTCGCCGGCGGGGTCGACGAACCGCAATCGTTGCCCCTCACGCGCGTGCGGCTCCCCTTTCCACTGGCGGACCAGTCGGAACTGCAGTTCGACGTATGCATGCGGGTAGTCGAACTCGAAGGTCACCCACGGTGTGGACGACGCAATGTCGATGCCCAGCTCTTCGTGGAGTTCTCTCGCAAGGGCCTCGGCAACCGGCTCCCCTGGCTCGATTTTTCCCCCTGGAAACTCCCAGTAGCCGGCGAAAGGCTTGCCTGCCGGGCGGTCAGCGAGCAGTACGAAGCCATCGCCGCGCAACAGGACTCCGACCGCAACTCGAGTGACCTTTCTTGGCGGCTGCGCTGCCCGAGTCATCGCTGCCCGCTGCCGATGCCGAGCCTTCCTGCGTAGTCACGTGCGAACTGCAGCGCGACGCGTCCTGACCGCGATCCGCGCTGAAGGGCAAACTGCAACGCTTCTGTGCGCGCCGCCTCGATTTGAGCCGGCCCGGCGCCGAAGCGGCCGAGCCAGTGGGTCACGATGTCCAGATAGTCGTCCTGGCGAAAGGGGTAGAAGGACAGCCATAGTCCGAAGCGCTCCGAAAGCGAAATTTTTTCCTCGACGGTCTCGCCAGGATGGATCTCGCCATCGTCCTGATACTTCGCATCGAGGTTCTCGCGCATGTACTCGGGCATCAAATGGCGACGGTTCGATGTGGCGTAGATGAGCAGGTTTTCGCTTGGTGCCGCCACCGACCCGTCAAGGGCTGCCTTCAGCGCCTTGTACGACGATTCGCCTTCTTCGAACGAGAGATCGTCGCAGAAGACAACGAACCGCTCCGGCCGCACCGCCACTAGCGCAACGATGTCTGGAAGGTCCGTGAGATCGTTCTTGTCGACTTCGATCAGTCGCAGGCCGTCGGAGTGGAACCGGGCAAGGCAGGCTCGGATAAGCGACGACTTGCCTGTTCCGCGGGCTCCGGTCAGCAGCACGTTGTTTGCCGGCAGGCCGCGCACAAACTGTTCAGTATTTCGCAGGATCGACTCACGCTGCTCGTCGATGTGCTGCAGATCGTCGGGATCGATGTGCGCAACTCGCCGGACGGCTTCGAGATGGCCGCTCGCGCCGCCAAGATAGTGCCGTTTGCGCCACCGAAACGCCGGAGCGGTCCAGTCGACTTCCCGGCGCGGCGGAAGCAGGGAATCGAGCCTGGCCAGCAGCGCCTGCACCGCGGCTGCGACGTCACTGTTTCCGGCGGTGGCCATGGCTACGTCTGCGCTTGTCTAGGAGCGATAGTCAGCGTTGATGCTCACATATTCGTGCGAAAGGTCGCAGGTCCACACCGCTGACGACGCACTTCCGCGGCCGAGCTCAACACGGACCGTGATCTCCGCCCCCTTCAT
>JAHEDN010000034.1 GCA_024641225.1 Burkholderiales bacterium
AGCGCGATCTGTCGCCCCTGACGGGAGCGCGCGAGCTGTCGCTCGCCGGCCGGCTGGCCCTGTACCCGCAGGTGCTGCGCGACGCGGCCGAGGAACTGGCGCCGCACCAGATCGCCTTCTACCTGAAGGACCTCGCCGCCGATTTTCACGGCTTCTACAATGCCGAACGCGTGCTGGTCGACGACGGCGCGCTGCGCGACGCGCGGCTGGCACTGCTGCTGGCCACGCGCCAGGTGCTGCGCAACGCGCTAAGGCTGCTGGGCGTGTCCGCGCCCGAGCGGATGTAGGCACGACACCATCGTCGATGCCGAGTGCGGGAGCCTGAGAGACGCCGAAGTGAGCCCACAGATGCAACACGGAGTTTCCCGCCAGCGCGGCGGCATGCTGCTCGGTTTCGTGATCGGCATGGTCGTCGGACTGGCCATCGCGGTCGCCGTGGCGCTGTACATCAGCAACGCGCCGCTGCCGTTCGTGACCAAGGTGCGGCCGCCGTCGGCGAGTCCCACTTTGCCCGCCGACGGCAAGCTGCCCGATCCGAACAAGTCGTTCAGCGTCGGCGCAGCGGCGCCGGCACCTGCGGTCGCGACCGCGCCGGCCGCTGCGCTGCCGACAGTGCCGGCGGACAAGATGGCCCCCGACGCCGCCGCGCCCGAGGCAGCGCCGGCGAAGGACGAGCCGCTGCCCGAGGGCTCGCGCTTCCTGCTTCAGGCCGGCGCATTCAAGTCACCGGCGGACGCCGACGGCATGCGCGCGCAACTGGCCCTGATCGGTCTCGACGCGCGGATCTTTCCGATCGAACAGGGCGGTCAGACCCTTTACCGGGTCCGGCTCGGCCCTTATGGACAACTCGACGATGTCAACCGTGTGCGCAAGCTGCTCGCCGACAACAGCATCGAGGCGCAGATCGTCCGGCTGCGCTGAACGCCGCGCCCGTCGCACCGGACGGAACCGTCAGCCGCTTTGGCGGTCACTGCGTTAGCCTCAAGGTGAACCGGCGCGGCAAGGCCGTGCCACGACCATCGACAACAAGGAACCCAAGATGCATTCGACCCGTCGCCGTTTCGTCCTCGCCGCGGCCCTGGTGCCGGCCATGTCGATCGCCTACGCCCAGCCCAAGACGCCCGCCGCCGGGACAGACTATCGCGAAGTCAAGCCGCCGCAGCCGGTCACTACCGGCGACAAGATCGAGGTGCTCGAGTTCTTCTGGTACGGCTGTCCGCACTGCGCGAGCTTCGAGCCGGAAGTCGAGCCGTGGCGCAAGAAGCTCCCGGCCGACGTCGAGTACAAGCGCCTTCCGGTTGCGTTCGATGCCTCGCGCGCAAACCACACGAAGATCTATTACGCGCTGGAGCAGCTCAAGCGGCTCGACGACATGCACAGGAAGGTCTTCAATGTGATGCACGGCGCCCGCAAGAAGATGCTCGACCCCGACGAGATCGCCGACTTCATGGCCGCCAACGGCATCGACCGCAAGGCCTGGATGGATGCCTTCAACTCGTTTGCCGTGGCCACGCAGACCAACCGCGCGGCGCAGGTCTGGGCGGCCTACAAGCTCGAGGGCACGCCCGCGGTGGCGGTCGACGGCAAGTACATGACCGCGCCGTCGATGGTCGGCAGCCGCGCCGGCACCCTGCCGGTGCTCGACTATCTGATCGACGTCAGCCGCAAGGAGCGCGCGAAGAAGTAAGGGAAATCGGGGTCAGACTCCGATTTCCGGCCGGCCGCCGGCCCACCCGATGAACGTCTTCCTGACCGGCGCTTCGAGCGGCATCGGCGCCGCACTGGCGCGAGAGTTCGCCCGTCGTGGCGCCACCCTCGGACTCGTGGCCCGGCGACGCGACGCGCTCGAGGCCCTTGCGGCCAGCCTGCCGGGCAGGCACCACTGCCATCCGGCCGACGTCACCGACAAGGACGCCCTGATCGGTGCCGCTGCTGCTTTCGAGCAGGCCACCGGCGGCGCCGATCTCGTCATCGCCAACGCCGGCATTTCGGTCGGCGTGCTCACCGAGTACTACGAGGACCTCGACGCGTTCGGCGACGTGCTGAAGACCAACGTGCTGGCGATGGCCTACACCTTCCATCCGTTCATCACGTCGATGCGTACGCGAGGTCGCGGCACGCTGGTCGGCATCGCCAGCGTCGCCGGCATCCGCGGCCTGCCGGGTTCGGAAGCGTACTGCGCGTCGAAGGCGGCGGCGATCAGCTACTGCGAGAGCCTGCGCGTCGAACTGAAGCGCACCGGCATCAAGGTGGTCACGATCGCGCCCGGGTTCGTGCGCACGCCGCTGACGTCGAAGAATCCTTACCGGATGCCGTTCCTGATGGAGCCCGAGGACTTCGCGCGGCGCGCCGTCGACGCCATGCTCGCCGGAGCTTCGTACAAGGTGATTCCATGGCAGATGGGGCTGGTGGCCAAGCTGCTTCGCCTGCTGCCGAACGCGCTGTTCGACCGCGCCTTCGGCAACCGACCGTACAAGCCGCGCCGCCAGTCGGGCGCGCCCGACTGAGGTTTGACCTCGCTGCGGCGCGGGCGGCACGGCGATGAGTGAGCTCTACTCCGATGTGCTCGGCAACACGTTCGCGCGGCACAGGAACGCGCGCATCGTCTCGCTGGTGCCGTCGATCACCGAGACGCTGATCGAACTCGGCCTGCGCGATCGCCTCGTCGGTCGCACCGGCTTCTGCATCCACCCGCGCGAGGCGGTGCGCGACATCCCGAAGGTCGGCGGCACCAAGGACGTGAAGATCGAACGCGTGCGCGCGCTGCGGCCGTCGCACGTGATCGTCAACATCGACGAGAACGAGGCATCCGCCGTCGAGCGGCTGCGCGAGTTCGTGCCCCATGTGGTGGTCACGCACCCGAACGCGCCCGCCGACAACCTGGCGCTCTATCGCCTTCTGGGCGGCATCTTTGCCTGCAGCGACGCCGCCGAATCGATGTGCGCGCGGCTGCAGGCGCAGCTCGATGCGATCGACGCTGCCCACTGGCCGGTCGAGACGGTGCTTTACCTGATCTGGAAGGCGCCGTGGATGACGGTGGCCGCCGGCACGTACATCGCGAACACGCTGGCGGCGGTCGGCTGGCAGGTGCCGCACCCGGCCGGCGGCAGCAAAGGCGCCGCGCGCTATCCGCAGCTTGCCGACCTCGATGCAGAGGCAGCGCGAGTCGACCGGCTGCTGCTGTCGAGCGAGCCGTTCCGCTTCGACCAGCGGCACGTCCAGGAACTGCGTGCGCGCATCAGCGGCAAGCCGGTCGACCTGATCGACGGCGAGTGGACGAGCTGGTACGGATCGCGCGCCATCGACGGACTGGCGCAACTGGCGCGCTTCCGCCGCGCCCGCCTGCCTGGCTGAGGGCGCCGCCCGTTCGCGCGCGGCGGCGAACGGCCCTCGTCAGCCTGCGGCGCGCAACCGCGCGAATCCCGCCTCGAGATCGGCAATCAGGTCGCTGGCGTCTTCCAGTCCGGCGCCGATGCGAAACACCCGCCCGGAATGAGCAAGCGGCACGACCGCGCGTTCCGGCAATGCGGGAATGAGCAGGCTTTCGAAGCCGCCCCACGAGTAGCCGCGTCCGAAGAGCCGCATCCCGTCGACGAAGGCGTGAAACCGTGCCTCGGCAATGCCCTGTTTCAGCGCCACGCCGAAAAGCCCCGAGGCGCCGCTCATGTCGCGCTTCCACAGCGCGTGGCCCGCATCATCGGGATCGGCCGGATACAGGATGCGCTCGACCTCCGGCTGCCGCTTCAGCCACGCGATCATCGATTCCGCAGTCGCGCGGTGCTGCGCCAGCCTCGCGCCCATCGATCGCAGGCCGCGCAGTGCAAGCCAGCAGTCGTCCGGGCTGGTGGTCAGGCCATAGTGATGCACCGTCTCGCGCATCCGCGGCCAGGCGCGCTCGTTGCAGGTGACGGTGCCCATGATCAGGTCGGAGTGGCCGCCGATGTACTTGGTGGCTGCATGCACCGACACGTCGACGCCATGGGCCAGCGGCTGGAAGTACAGCGGCGTGGCCCAGGTGTTGTCGATCACGCTGACCGCTCCGCGCGCGCGGGCCACGTCCGCCATCAGCGGCACGTCCTGCATCTCGAAGGTCAGCGACCCCGGCGACTCGAGGAAGAGCAGGCGCGTGTTCGGCCGGAACAGGGCCTCGACGGCCCCCCGACCCTGCTCGCCCACGCGCGGGTCGTAGAAGCTCGCCTCGACGCCGTAGCGCGGCAACGTGTCGCGGGCAAAGCGGCGGGTCGGCCAGTAGACGGAATCCGGAATCAGCACGTGGTCGCCGTGCTGAACGTAGGCGAGGATCGCCATCGTGCAGGCGGTCAGTCCGGACGGAAACGCCCAGCTGCGATGACCGCCTTCGAGCGCCGTGAGCGCCTTGTAGAACGCCAGGTGCGTCGGCGTGCCGTAGATGCCGTAGGCGACCGGCGTGTCTCCCTCGCCGTCCTCGCCTTCGTTGCGCCGGCGAACGCGCTCGCGCATGTCCGCGACGTCGCCGTGCAGCACCGTCGAGCCGCGCACCAGCGGCGGGTTGACGAAGTCGAAGCTCGCCCGCGTATCGCGCCCGAGCCTGACCAGCTGGGTCGCGGACCGGTCCGTCCCGTTTTCCTTCATTGCGCCTCCGGCCGCCTCAGGCTCGCGCGCGCACTAGACGGCGGCGAAGCGATACACGCCATCATCGCCGGCGCGGCGCTCGACCCGGCCGTCGAACCACAGCGCATGCAGGTGGGCCAGCGATTCACCGAGTGCAAATGTGGTCTGGTGCAGATCGAGTTCGCGCCGGAACAGCACCGGCACGATGTCGGTGGCGCTGGCCGGCCGCGCGCAGGCAGCAAGCACCTCGTCGAGCCGCGCCTGGTGATGAGCGTGCTGCTGCGCCACGCGCCGATGCAGGCCGAGGAACGGCTTGCCGTGCGACGGCAGCACCAGCGCGTTTTCCGGCAGCTGCAGGTAGCGGTCGAGCGAATGCAGGTACTGCGGCAGCGGATTGCCCTCGGGCTCGACCTCGAACACGCTGACGTTGGTCGAGATGCGCGGCAGCACCATGTCGCCGGAGATCAGCAGACGATCGTCGGCGCAGTACAGCGACACGTGCTCCGGCGCGTGACCGCGACCAACGATCACCTCGAACACCCGCTTGCCGCCGTGCGGTCCGATCGCGATCAGGTCGCCGTGCAGTATGCGACGGTAGGACGGCGGCACCGCGGGCACGAGCTTCGAGTAGTAGCCGCCGCCGCGCTGGCGCACCTTGTCCAGCGAGTCCGGGTCGGCCAGCCCATGGCGCCTGAAGTGCGCGGCGGCGCGCTCGCCGGCCTCGACGCCGAGTTCGCCCTTCGACTGCGACAGCAGGCGGCCGATCGTCCACTCGGTGGCGCTCATCCACAGCGGCGCGCTCCAGCGCCGGTGCTCGCCGCCGGCGGTCAGCCAGTGTGCCAGGCCGAGATGGTCCGGGTGGAAATGCGTCGCGATCACCCGCAGCAGCGGCCGGCCGTCGAAGACGGTTTCGAAGATCCGCTCCCAGCCTTCCTTGCTGTCGTCGGACGTGATGCCGCAGTCGATGATGCTCCAGCCGCGCACGCCATCCACTTCGTCGTCGAGCAGCCAGAGGTTGATGTGATCGAGCGCGAACGGCAGCCGCATGCGCACCCAGTGCAGGCCGGGCCGCAGCGCGGTGGTCGTGCCGAGCGCCGGCACGTCCGGCCACGGATACGAAAGCTCGTGCTCGAGCGGATTCATGCCGCGCCTGCCGGCGCGGCACGACGCGGCTCGACCTCGTAGGCCGAACCCGTGCGTCCGTCCGGCATCGCCACCCGCATCGGCCGCATCCGCTCGTGGGGCTCGAGCTCCGCCAGCTGCAGCAGCGAGCCGAGCTGCGACGACAGCAGGACCTGCCCCGGCTGTGCCGCGGCGGCGAGGTCGCAGGCCTGCAGCACGCCGCGCTGGCCGGCGCGCGCCGCACCGTCGGCTCCGCCGGTTTCCTTGATAGCCGAGGCGAAGCCGAAGCGCAGCATCGGCAGCCGTCCCGAAAGCGCCGTGCGACAGGCGTGCAGGATCAGCTGTGCGCTCGGGGCGTCGAACTGCACGAACACCGCCTTGCCGCCTTCGTGCGCAAGCGTTTCGGCGCCATAGCGACGCGTCCATTCGATGCATTCATCGACTGCTGCGGTCTCCGGCTGCGTGGCCAGGACGCAGCCGACAATATGAAAGGAGGCGTTCATTACTGTCTTTCGTCTTCTGCCGGTTCAGCGACCGCCGGAGGATCCGGCATCGGCGGCGCCGCGTGCATTATCGTCGGTCTGCCGCCAGGCTGGTTTCTGCAGGCCAACGGCGCAAGCCCAGGACGCGAACGCCCGCCACCCGCAACCGATGCTCAAATCGATCCGCGACTTCTTCGACCAGCATATTGGCCAGGCCTCGGCACCTGCAGACGAAACGCGCGCCCTGCAACTGGCCACCGCCGCACTGCTGTTCGAGGTCGTGCGCGGCGACGGCGTCATCGCGCTGGCCGAGCGCGACGCCCTGCTGAAGGCGGTCGGCACCAAGTTCGGACTGGCGCCGGCCGAGGCCGCCGCACTGATCGACCTGGCCGAGCAGGAAACGCAGCTCGCCAACGACTACTACCAGTTCACGTCGCTGATCAATCGCCGCTTCTCGCTGCAGAAGAAGCTGCAGGTGATCGAACTGATGTGGCGGATCGCCTATGCCGACGCCACGCTAAGCGCACACGAGCAGCACGTGCTGCGCAAGGTGGCCGAGCTGCTGCACGTGCCGCACGGCGACTACATCGCCGCGAAGATGCGCGCCAGGGAAGCCGCCGGCTGACGCCGAACCGGCGCCGGATCACTGCCCGACCAGCGCCAGCAGCTGCGCGCCGTAATTGGCCAGCTTGCGCTCGCCCAGGCCCGGGATCGCGCGCAAATCGTCGATCGTCGCCGGCCGCGCCCGCGCGATCGTCTGCAGCGTGCTGTCGTGGAGCACCACGTAGGCGGGCACGCCGTGCGCCCTGGCGACTTCGGCGCGCCAGGCGCGCAGCGTCTCGAACAGACCCGCATCCGCGGCGCCGAGCGCCGCGCCGACGGCAACCCTGGCCTTCTTCGAGCGGCCGCGAGGCGCCGCGACCTGCCTGCGCAACTCGATCCGCCGCTCGCCGCGAAGGACCGCGCGGCTCGCTTCGGCGAGGTGCAGCACGTTAAAGCGCTCGTAGTCGACCTCGACCAGATGCTGCGCCACCAGCTGGCGCAGCAGCAGCCGCCACTCCGCCTCGGCGACGTCGGCGCCGATGCCGAAGGTGCTGAGCCGCTCATGGCCGAACTTCTTCACCTTGTCGGTGAGCTTGCCGCGCAGCACGTCGATGATGTGGGTGGCGGCAAAGCCGAAGCCACCCGCCTGCTGGCAGCGGTAGATGGCGGAGAGCAGCTTCCTGGCGTCGTCGCTCGCATCGCGCACCTGCGGCGGCGTCAGGCAGTTGTCGCAGTTGCCGCAGGGCGCGCTCGCTTCGCCGAAGTAGGCCAGCAGCCGCACGCGCCGGCAGTCGGCCGCCTCGGCCAGGCCGAGCATCGCGTCGAGCTTGGCCATCGACAGCCGCCTGTAGGAATCATCGGCGTCCGACATCTCGATCAGCCGGCGCTGCTGCACGACGTCGGCCAGGCCGTAGGTCATCCATGCGTCGGCGGGCAGCCCGTCGCGTCCGGCGCGGCCCGTCTCCTGGAAATAGCCTTCGATGCTCTTCGGCATGTCCAGGTGGGCCACGAAGCGAACGTCGGGCTTGTCGATGCCCATGCCGAAGGCGATCGTGGCGACGATCACCCGGCCGTCCTCGGCCTTGAAGCGGCGCTGGTTTTCGGCACGCGTCGCCGCGTCCATGCCGGCGTGATAGGGCACGGCGGCAATGCCGTGGCCGGCAAGGAACGCGGCCACCTCCTCGACCGTTTTGCGCGCCAGCGCGTAGACGATGCCTGCCTGGCCCGCATGCTCGTCGCTGACGAAGCGCAGCAACTGCTCGCGCGGCTCGCGCTTCTCGACGATGCGGTAGCGGATGTTCGGCCGGTCGAAGCTGGCGACGAAGACGCGCGCGTCGAGCAGCAGCCTGTCGACGATCTCACGTCGTGTCGGCACGTCGGCGGTCGCGGTGAGCGCGATGCGCGGTACCTGCGGCCAGCGTTGCCTCAGGAGCGCGAGCTGGCCGTACTCAGGCCTGAAGTCGTGGCCCCACTGCGACACGCAATGCGCCTCGTCGATGGCGAAGAGCGCGATCGTGCATTCGTCGAGCAGCCGCTGGCAGCGCTCGGTCAGCAGCCGCTCCGGCGCGACGTAGACGAGGTCGAGCCCGCCGCGCCGCATCGTCGCCTCGACGGCCGCCGCGTCGCGCGCGGACAGGGTGGAGTTTAGGAACGCGGCGCGCACGCCGAGTTCGCGCAGCGCAGCCACCTGGTCGGCCATCAGCGCGATCAGCGGCGAGACCACGACACCGACGCCCTCGCGCAACAGCGCCGGAATCTGGTAGCAGACCGACTTGCCGCCGCCGGTGGGCATCAGCACCAGCGCATCGCCGCCTCCCGCGACATGGTCGATGACTTCGCGCTGGAAGCCGCGGAAAGTCCCGTAGCCGAAGGTCTCGCGCAGGATCGACTGCGCATCGCGCCCGTTCATGGCCGCGGAGGTTAGCAACCGGGGCCGGGGTGCCCGACCGAGGCGCTGTCGCGCCCGCGGACGACGGCAGATGCGACGGATTGCCGAATCGGTCGCCTGAAGCGGGCTTCGCCCGTCGTCGTGCGGGCTACGATCTGCGCCGACCGAAGGAGTGTTGTCATGCCCACTGACGCCATCGCCCCCGACACCGAGCCGTCAAGCGCCGAATGGAGCTGGATCTCGGTCGCCTACGCCCTGCAGGCCATTGGCGTGTTCGGCTTTCTGCTCGGCCCCCTGATCGGCCTGGTCATCAGCTACGTGCGCCGCGACGCCGAAGGGGTCGGTTTTATCGCCTCGCACCATAACTGGCTGATCCGCACCTTCTGGTGGACGCTGCTCTGGTACCTGCTGTGCGTGGCGGTGATTCTCGCCGGGGCGTGGCCGATCATCTCGGAGATTGCCCACGAGGCGATCCGCACCGGCGGCCACGCCCATGAATTCCGCTTCGGCATCGCCTGGGACGCGATCTTCGCCACCGTCGGCGCGGCGATGGCGGGCGGTCTCGGCATCCTGGTGGTTTGGATCTGGAACCTGTACCGGATCGTGCGCGGCGGATTGCGGCTGGCCGACGGCCGCCCTGCCCCGTAGCAGCCGGGCAGCCGCCGGCGCGGCGGCCGGCGCGCGGCTACGATTGGGGCCCTCGATCCCCATCGCCTCTTCCCCGCGCCCTCGATGGACTTCAAGACCCTCGACCCGAGCTTCGAGCAACGCGTGCGCGACTCCTTCGCACGCCAGGCCGCGATGGCGCTGATCGGCGCATCGATGACGCGCGTCGCGCCCGGCCGCTGCGAGATCGAACTGCCGGTGCGCGAAGACCTCACGCAGCAGCACAAGTTCGTGCATGGCGGCGTGGTCGGCATGATCGCCGACTCGGCCGGCGGCTACGCCGCCTTCACGCTGATGCCGGCGGATGCCTCTGTGCTGACGGTCGAATACAAGATCAACATGCTCGCACCGGCCAAGGGCGAGCGGCTCGTGGCGCGTGGCGAGGTGGTCAAGCCCGGCCGCACGCTGTCGATCGTGCGCGCCGACGTCTACGCGATCGAAGGCGCACGCGAAACGCTCGTCGCGGCCACGCAGCAGACGCTGATGGTGATGCACGGCAAGAGCGACGAAAGGCTCTAGCCCAAGAGAGAAGAGCAAAGACATTCGCCACGGATTACACGGATGAACACGGATTTCCTTTTCTTATCCGTGGAATCCGTGGCAAGAGCGTTTTTCGGAGACCCCCATGCAGCTACCCGGACTTGACTTCGGCCTAGGCGACGACATCGAGGCACTGCGCGACGCGGTGCGCGACTTCGCGCAGGCCGAGATCGCCCCGCGCGCGGCCGAGGCCGACCGCACCGACCAGTTCCCGATGGACCTGTGGCGCAAGATGGGTTCGCTCGGCGTGCTCGGCGTCACGGTGGCCGAGGAATACGGCGGCGCCAACATGGGCTACCTGGCGCACATGATCGCGATGGAGGAGATCAGCCGCGCCTCCGCCTCGGTCGGGCTGTCGTACGGCGCGCACTCAAACCTGTGCGTCAACCAGATCCACCGCAACGGCACCGAGGCGCAGAAGAAGAAGTACCTGCCGAAGCTCGTCTCCGGCGAGCACGTCGGCGCGCTGGCAATGAGCGAGGCCGGTGCCGGCTCGGACGTGATCTCCATGAAGCTGCGCGCCGACGACAAGGGCGGCGTCTTCGTGCTCAACGGCACCAAGATGTGGATCACCAACGGCCCCGACGCCGACACGCTGGTCGTCTACGCCAAGACCGAGCCGGAGATGGGCGCGCGCGGCGTCACCGCTTTCCTGATCGAGAAGGGCATGAACGGCTTCTCGATCGCGCAGAAGCTCGACAAGCTCGGCATGCGCGGCTCGCACACCGGCGAACTGGTGTTCGACGACGTCGAGGTGCCGGCCGAGAACGTGCTCGGCGCTGTCAACGGCGGCGCGAAAGTGCTGATGAGCGGGCTGGACTACGAGCGCGCGGTGCTCGCCGCCGGCCCGATCGGCATCATGCAGGCGGTGATGGACAACGTCGTGCCGTACATCCACGACCGCAGGCAGTTCGGACAAAGTATCGGCGAGTTCCAGCTCATCCAGGGCAAGGTCGCCGACATGTACACGGTGCTGCAGGCGGCGCGCAGCTTCTGCTACACGATCGGCAAGAACCTCGACGCGCTCGGCCGCGAGCACGTGCGCCGGGTGCGCAAGGACTGCGCCAGCGTGATCCTGTGGTGTGCCGAGAAGGCGACCTGGATGGCCGGCGAGGGCATCCAGATTTTCGGCGGCAACGGCTACATCAACGAGTACCCGCTCGGCCGCCTGTGGCGCGACGCGAAACTCTACGAGATCGGCGCCGGGACCAGCGAGATCCGAAGGATGCTGATCGGCCGGGAGCTGTTTTCGGAGACGATGTGACGGCAACCGCGCACCCGTGGCTCGCCGACATGGAGCGGCTGCGCGCCCGCACACGCGAGCCGGGGCTGGCCAATCCCGGTCATGCGGCAAAGCTGGGCGGGCTCGCGCTGCTGCAGGCGATGATCGCTGGCGAGGTGCCCGATCCGCCGATCACGCGCACGCTCGACTTCTACCTGCTCGATGTCGAATCGGGTCGCGCGGTGTTCCAGGGCGAGCCGAAATTCGCGCACTACAACCCGATCGGCAGCGTGCACGGCGGTTGGCACGCCACGCTGCTCGACTCGGCGATGGCCTGCGCGGTGCACACGCTGGTCGAACCCGGTTCGGGCTACACCACGCTCGAGTTCAAGGTCCACTGCGTGCGGCCGCTGACCGAGAAGACGGGTCCGGTGCGCGCAGAAGGAAAGGTCGTGGCCGCCGGCCGGCGCACCGCCACCGCCGAGGGCCGGCTGGTCGATGCCGAGGGGCGCCTCTACTCGCACGGCACCACGACCTGCCTGTTCATCGAGGCGACCGCATAGGGCGAGCGGGCATGGCGGACGCGGCACCTCTCGACGACGCAGTCGCGCAGGACGCGCGTGTTGCCGCCTTCTGGGCCGGTTACTGCCGGCGCGCCGGCCTGCCCGCGGCGACGCCGTTCCAGGCCTGGCCGTTCGGCGATTCGCCCGAACTCGCCCACGAGCTCGTCGAGCTCGTGCTGCGCGGACCCAAGCGCGCGACGGCCGGGCTGGTCGAGTACAACGCGCGCCATCCGGGCGAAGCGCCGGTGCCGGACGGTTACAGCATCGTCACCGAGTTCGACGGCGCGCCGCGCTGCGTGATCCGCACAGCGTGGCTGGGGCGGCGCGCACTGCGCGACGTCGACGCGGGCTTCGCCTGGGACGA
>JAHEDN010000399.1 GCA_024641225.1 Burkholderiales bacterium
CCTCGACCTTGGCGCATACCGCCACCACTGGCGCGCCCTCCTTCGTGGCGTACTCGCGCACCTTTTCCAGCAGAGGATTGTTGTCGAAGCCATGCTCTTCGACGTTGGCCACATACATCGTCGGTTTGGCGGTGAGCAGGAACAGCGGCCGCAGCACGGCGCGTTCCTCCGGGTACAGATCGACACTGCGCACCGGCCGGGCTTCGTTCAGCGACGGGGTGATCTTCTCCAGCGCTTCGACCAGCCGCTTCGCCTCCTTGTCGCCGCCGCTCTTCGCCACCTTGCTCCACTTGGCGAGCTGCTTCTCCACGGTCTGAAGATCGGCCAGCGCAAGCTCGGTGTTGATCACCTCGATGTCCGAGACCGGGTCGACCTTGCCTGCCACATGAACGACGTTGTCGTCCTCGAAACAGCGCACGATGTGTGCAATCGCGTCGCACTCGCGGATGTTGGCGAGGAACTGGTTGCCAAGGCCTTCGCCTTTGCTGGCGCCGGCCACCAGCCCGGCGATGTCGACGAACTCGACCGTGGCCGGCAGCACCTTCTCGGGCTTTGCGATCGCGGCCAGCGCGGTCAGCCGCGGGTCCGGCACCTCGACGATGCCTACATTCGGCTCGATGGTGCAGAAGGGGTAGTTCTCGGCCGCGATGCCGGCCTTCGTGAGCGCGTTGAAGAGGGTCGATTTGCCGACGTTGGGCAGGCCGACGATGCCGCATCTCAGTGCCATGAACGGATTTCCGCGCGCCACTCGGCGCAAAACGCGGGATTATCCCAGTTCGGTGCGCGACGAGCGCGCGCCGCTCTGGCACGCGCTTTCCTTCGAGCAGTCCCGCCCGCCCGCGGCGGTCCTTACCCGGGCACCGGTGTGCGCAGCTCGCGGCGCAGGATCTTGCCGATGTTGGTCTTCGGAAGCGGCTCGGCGCGGAACTCGATTGCCTTCGGCACCTTGTAGCCGGTCAGGTGCTGCCGGCAGTGGGCAAGGAGGTCCTGCCTGGTGAGTGCCGGGTCCTTCGGTACGACGAAGATCTTGACGGCCTCGCCGGATTTCTCGTCGGGCGTACCGACGGCCGCCACCTCGAGCACCGCCGGGTGCAGCATCACCACATCCTCGATCTCGTTGGGGAAGACCTTGAAGCCCGAGACGACGATCATGTCCTTCTTGCGATCGGTGATCCTGAAGCTTCCCTTGTCGTCCATCAGGCCCATGTCGCCGGTGCGGAACCAGCCGTCGGCGGTGAAGACCTTGGCGGTTTCGTCGGGGCGGTTCCAGTAACCCTGCATCACCTGCGGACCGCGGATGCAGATCTCGCCGACTTCGCCAGTCGGCAAAGATTTGCTGTCATCGTCGAGGATCACGACCTCGGTGTTGGGAATCGGCACGCCGATGTTGCCGGTCCAGTCCTTGATGTTCAAGGCGTTGCAGATTGCGATCGGCGAGGTTTCGGTGAGCCCATAGCCCTCGACAATCGGCACGCCGGTGGCCGCTTTCCACCGCTCGGCCACCGCGCGCTGAACGGCCATGCCCCCGGCGGCGCAAAGTTTCACCTGCTTGAGCGGCACCTCGGCGAAGCCGGGACTGTTGAGCAGCGCGTTGTACAAGGTGTTCACGCCGATCATCGCCGTGACGGGCGTGTGCTTGAGCGTGTTGAGGAAGCCGGGCAGGTCGCGCGGATTGGTGATCAGGATGGCGTGCGCTCCGATCTTCATGAAGACGAGGTTGGCGGTCAGCGCGAAGACGTGATACAGCGGCAGCGGAATGACCGCGACCTCCTTGCCCTCGGCGAGGTCGCGCCCGATCCATGCCGCCACCTGCTGCAGATTGGCAACCAGGTTGCCGTGCGTGAGCATCGCTCCCTTGGCGACGCCGGTGGTGCCACCCGTGTACTGCAGGAAGGCGACGTCTTCGAGCGTCAGCGGCACGTCGTCCAGCGATTGCGCGTGTCCGGCGGCGAGCGCGGCCTTGAAGGCCGTCGTGTCCGCGATGTTCCATGCCGGCACCATCTTCCTGACGCGCTTGACGACGAAGTTGGTCAGCACGCGCTTGATGGCCGGGAACAGGTCGCCGATCTGCGTGGTGATCACCGTCCGCAGCGACGTGCGGGAAAGAACCTGCTGGAGAGTCGCAGCGAAATTCTCCAGCACGACGATCGCCACCGCACCGGAGTCCTTCAGCTGGTGCTCCAGTTCGCGCGCCGTATACAGCGGGTTGGTGTTGACCACCGTCATCCCGGCGCGCAGCGCGCCAAACAACGCGATCGGGTACTGCAGCAGGTTGGGCAGCATGATCGCAACCCGGTCGCCGCGCCGTAGCCCGGCCACTTTCTGCAGATAGGCGCCAAAGTCACGGCTGGCCCGGTCGAGTTCACGGTAGGTGATCGACACGCCCATGTTGCCGTACGCGGGCAGGTCGGCGAAGCGCTCGCAGCTCTTCTCGAGGATTTCCTTCAGCGACGCGTAGGCCTTCACGTCGACATCGGGGGAAATGCCTTCCGGGTACTGCGGAAGCCAGATCCGGTTCACGGCCTTGTCAGGAAGTCTGTCCATTGCGTTCTCCATCGTCTGCAATGAGAGTCGTTGGTGACCTGCGCACGGGGACCGCTGTCGCGCCGGACGCCCGGCGCTGCGATTTGTGCGGGAAGGGTTCGATGTGCAGCTGCACGTTTCCGCATCTCCGACCGGAGAGGCGGTTGGCCGGCGTCACGACACGGCGGGCAGTCGCGCGCCTGCCTGGGAGGGCGCCAGTGCAAGCACGGCGTTACCGCGCGGCACGTCTTCAGTACGCGCGGAGCGCAGCCAACCGGCTCTTTGTGATGAAAGTCTGCGCTCGTACGTGGCGACGACAGTTCGCCTGTGTCAATCACAGGCGATTTGTCGCCAGGTTCTTGCGGTTACGCGGAAACCCTTTGCATCCTCAAGGGCCGCTCCGCCACTTCCGCCCGGAGGACTACAGCGGTTGCAGAAGGGTCGGATCGGGCTGTTCGAGCCAGGCCATCACGTCGTCGGCAAAACGCTCGCTCTCCGCCATTGCCCGCCGCCAGTCGCGCTGCCTCGCGCCGTGATCGAGTCCGTAGCGATAGAAGTCGTTGCGATCGGGCAACTTCCCGTTGGGCAATCGCGCCAGCAGTTGTGGCGACGGCGCGATCAGCAGCACGTTGTCTAGCCAGCGGTGCGCACGTGCGTGGCGCCGCCAGGGCAGGAACTTGTCGAGCCAGCCCGCCGTAACCCAGGGCACGAAGTGCGGATACAGGACAAGCCGCGGCAGTTG
>JAHEDN010000400.1 GCA_024641225.1 Burkholderiales bacterium
GCAGCGACTGCGCCTGCCGGCGGCGAAGTGCATCGCCATCGAGGATTCCGCCAATGGCCTGCGCGCGGCGCGCGGCGCCGGCATCGAAACGATCGTTCTGCGCAGCCTGTACACGCAGGCCGAGGACTTCTCCGGCGCGATGGCGGTGTTCGATGGCTACGACGACGGGCAGCCAGCGTCTGGCGATGCGCGCCTGCTCAACGCCGCATTCATCGCCGAACTCTGCTGAGGCTGCGGCCCCGCCCGCGCAGGAAACCGGCACGCCGGCGCATCGCCGCTCGCCAGCCGGCGTAAGGCCCGGCCAATGACAGGCACTGGCCGGCTTCCTGCCGACTCGCGGCCCGTGCGCGAGCAGCCACCGCATCGATCGACGGCGCCGGTCGGCCATCCGGGCCCGTTCACTGCGCCGATGGCGATCTACGCTCGTCCTTGCCAGCCAGCGGGCCGCGCAGCGTTCCGGATCGGCTTTCGGTCATGCGCGGGCCAGCACCACCGCGAACCACTCCCGCGGGTCCGTCCAGGTCCTCAGATCGCGGAAGCCGGCGGCGCGCAGCAGCGCCCCGAAACCGTCGTGGCTCCACTTGTACGAGTTCTCGGTGTGGATGCGCTCGCCGGCGTCGAAGTGGCGTTCGCCGCTGGGCCAATGCACGGTCAGTGCCCGGCGCGCTTCGAGATGCATTTCGATGCGCGAGGCAGCCACGTCGAAGAACGCGACATGACGCCACTCGCGCACGTCGAAGTCGGCGCCGAGCAACCGGTTTAGGTGGCGCAGCAGATTCAGGTTGAAGGCCGCAGTGACGCCGAGCGGGTCATCGTAGGCGGCTTCGATCAGCCCGATGGGCTTGACGAGGTCGACGCCGATCAGCAGTGCGCCGCCGTAGGTGGCGGCGTGTGCCTGGCGGAGCAGGTGCAGCGCCTGCTCGGGGGCGAAGTTGCCGATGCTGGAACCGGGGAAGAACAGCAGCGACGACGTGCCGGCGACCTCGGCGGGCAGTACGAGGCGCGAGGAGAAATCGAGTCCGACGCCGACGACGTCGAGTTGCGGGTGGCGCCGCTGCAGTCGCTCGAGCGTGCCGCGCAGGTAAGCGGCAGCGATGTCGACGGCCACGTAACGCCTGACCGCGAACGCGGCGAGCAGTCGTTCGGCCTTCTTGCAGTTGCCGGCGCCGAGGTCGACGAGTTGCACGTCGCGGCCGACGGCCGCCTTGATCTCCTGTGCGATGGCTCCGCTATGGCTGCTGAAGATCGCCGCTTCAGTGCGCGTGGGGTAGTACTCTGGTAGATCTGTGATGGCGTCGAAGAGCTTCGAGCCCAGGTCGTCGTACAAGAACTTAGACGGAACGTTTGCCGGCGTTGCGGCGAGGCCCGCGGTCGCCTCGACTGCCGGTGAGGGCGCGTCGTAATCGGGACACTCCAAGAAGCGCGGGGCTCGCATTGGCTCGGCCGTCAATCGCCTCGAAAGCCCGTCACTCGACGCGGCGAGTAGACGCCGGCAGCGACGCACTCGCCCAGCGCCCGCCCTGTCCGGACCGCGCCCGGCGGACTCGGACGCGGTCCTCGTGCAGGCAGAGGATGTTGCCTTCCGGATCGCGGAACCACGCTGCCTTTTCCGAACCGACCACAAAGACGCGCAGCTTCAGCCCTGACCGCGGGCGAGCCGAGCCGTGGCGAACGCGTACGGATAGTCGGCCCGAAACCAGTTGCGAAACGACGGCCGTGCCAGCCGCCGCGCGGTGCGCGGCGACGCACCTTTCATGATGTAGTGCGCCCCATCGAAGAAGTTCGCCGAATAGCCTGGGTAATACTCACGCGGTCTGAAGCCGTCGAAGCTGGAGAACGCGGAAGACGTCCATTCCCATCCGTTGCCCAGCATCTGCTCGACACCGCTGGGCGTGGCGCTCAGCGGCTGTGCGGTCACCGGCAACGCATCCCAGCCGACGAAGCCGAGATTCGCTCGATCGGCATCCGGCGGCGCGTTGCCCCACGGGAAAGTTCGCTCGCCGTCGCCGTAGGCAGCGCGCTGCCACTCCGCTTCGGTCGGCAGACGTGCGCCGACCCACTCGGCGTAGGACGTCGCCTGCTGGTGCGTGAGATAAACCGGAGCCTCGAGCGGCAACGGCACCTCGTCGAACATGCGTCGTAACCACCACCGGCCGGCGTGCAGCTGCCAGAAGTGGGGTGGCGTCGCGCCGGCATCGACGAAGCGAAGGTACTGCCCGTTGCTGACCTTACGGCGGGCGACCTCGAAAGCGGCCACGTCTACAGCGTGCTGCGGGAACTCATTGTCCCAGCCGAAGGCGCCCGCATCCTGTCCGAGTGTCGTCGGGCCGGCCAGAACTTCCACCCACGGATCGACATTCAGGGCCGATCGATTGGCCCCGGCGGCGCAATCCGGCCGCCGCGTTGGCGGTCGTTTCTTCGAGGACTCGAGCTGATGTAGCAGGTAGCAAAGCGTTTCGGCGTGCATCCAGCGGTGTTCCAGCGCCGTGAGAACCCGCTCGTCCGGCAGTTCGTTCCATCGTTCGTCCAGAAGCCGCCGAGTGCGCGTGACATAGGTTCGCACCTCGGCAAGGGTGGGCCAGTCGGACGGTGAATCCTCCGGCGCCTGCCCCGGAGCAGGATCGATTCCCGCTTCGAACAAGCGGTCGAACGTGGCGTGAACCGGAGGCAGGTCGAGGACGCCGCGGCCGAGCTGGTTCCAGTCGAAGGCATCCACGTGCCCGACGTAGAAGATCAGCCGGTGCCGATCCGGAATCGGCCGTTCGTACAGCGTCTCATCAGCGATCAGCGCGAACAGCGCGTCCGTGTGCGCCCGCACTTCACGCATCTCGTCGTGTAGCCGCAACGACGACTCGCCGCGCGTCCACCTGTGCATGTGCCGACGATACCCCGGTCCGGGGCATGCAGCCAACCGCGCGTCTTCAGGACAGCCAGCCGTACGGCGAAGATGCGCGCTCAGCAGGCCACTTGCCGGCCTAGTGCGCACCTGGCGTCACTGTTTCACTCGAAATGGCAGCAACCTTGCTCGGCACTTCGTGTGGGGACGTGTCGAAAGCCTCGGGAGCCAGCCATGAAGATTGCGGAGTTTCGCGCACGTATTGTCCACAGCCATCCCCTCTACTTCCTGACTGTTCATTCCAAATGTCGCATCGTCGGCGATTGAATGACCGGAGTTGGCCGAAGGCCGAAGTGGCGCCCATGCCCGTTTGGCGACCTTGACCAAGGCCAGCCAAGCGAGGGAGGACTGTGGGCAA
>JAHEDN010000035.1 GCA_024641225.1 Burkholderiales bacterium
ATCGCCATGCAGCACCCGGCTCATCTCGTGCTCGGGCAGCGCGAGATCCGGCCCGGCGTCATCGCGAATCAGAAAACCGTAGCCGTCGCGATGCCCCTGCACCTTGCCGGACAGCAGGTTCGCACGCGAGGCAACCAGAAGCAGTCCGGCGCGGTTGCGCACGATGCGGCCGGCGTGCTCGAGTTCCGCGAGCGCGGCCTCGAACGTGGCGCGATGCTCGCCGACCTCGAGGCGCTCAGCCAGTTCGGCCGGCGTCATCGGGCCGCGCGCCTCGCTGAGTGCCGCCAGGATCGTTTCCGGATCTGTACCGTTCTTCTTCAAGCTGTCCGTTCCGGCGAGCCACCGCCGGCTGCATCGATGCAGCCGGTCAATTTGACATGCAAGGGCTCGCAATTAAAATGCGCGCCTCGCCCGTGCCCAGGTGGCGGAATTGGTAGACGCACTAGTTTCAGGTACTAGCGCCGCGAGGTGTGGAGGTTCGAGTCCTCTCCTGGGCACCATGGTCAAAGCGGCCTGCACACGCAGGCCACTGCCATTTTATGCGCGCCACGGCGAGCCCTATGCCCCGCCCGGCCGTCCGGAAGTGTCGCCGTGGCTACGCAGCCGCGCCGCCAGCTGGTGTGGCCGAAGCGTGTCGTACTCCTCGAACGGCTGGTGGATCCACGGGCTGTCGGCCAGGTACTCCACGTAATAGTCCGGCCGCATCGCGGAGGCCGCCTTGTACCAGAGCACGGCGCTGCGCATCTCGCGCAGCGCCGTATACCGCGCCCGCAGATGCTCCGCCACGCGCGCCAGCGTCACTCCGGAATCGACCAGGTCGTCGACCAGCAGCAGGTTGCCATGCAGTGCGCCGCCCGTGGTAGTGATGTACTCGGCGATGTCGAGCGATCCCTGCTCCGTGCCCGCCGCCTCACGGTACGAGCTCGCGGCGAGGATGGCGAGCGGAACGTCGTACAGTCGGGAAAATACGTCGCCCACGCGCAGCCCGCCGCGCGCCAGGCACAACAGCGAGTCGAAGCGGTAGCCGCTCTCGTGAACCTGCAGCGCGAGCTGCTCGATCATCCGGTGGTACTTCTCCCAGTCGACGTACAGATGCCTGATCGACACGCGCGGGCGCCTCACACGCTGAACGGATGCCGCACCAGGATCGTCTGCTCGCGGTCCGGGCCGGTGGAGATCATGTCGATCTGCACGCCGGTCACCTCGCTCAGTCGGGTCAGGTAGCGCTGCGCCTGCGCCGGCAGCTCCGCCCAGTCGCGAATGCCGAACGTTGAACGCTTCCAGCCGGGAAAGTCCTCGTAGACCGGCTCGCAGCAGGCAACTGCGTCCGCGCCGAACGGCAGGATGTCGGTCACCGTTCCGCCGTGGCGGTAACCGGTGCACAACCGCACGGTCTCCAGCTCGTCGAGCACGTCGAGCTTGGTCACGCAAAGGCCGGTCACGCCGTTGATCTGGACCGAGCGGCGCAGCGCCGCCGCATCGAACCAGCCGCAGCGCCGCGGCCTTCCGGTCACCGACCCGAATTCGTTGCCGCGCCGTCGCAGCTCCTCGCCGGCCGCGTCGGTGAGCTCGGTGGGAAACGGTCCCGAGCCCACCCTTGTCGCGTACGCCTTGGTGATGCCGAGCACGTAGTGCAGTTGCTGCGGGGCCACGCCGGCACCTGCCGCTGCTGCGCCGGCAACGGTATTGCTCGAGGTCACGAACGGATAGGTTCCGTGATCGACGTCGAGCAAGGCGCCCTGCGCGCCCTCGAAGAGCAGGCGGTGGCCGCGGCTCATCGCCTGATTGAGCTCGTAGGAAACGTCGGCCACCATCGGCTTGATGCGCGGCGCAAGCCGAAGCGCGCCGTCGATCACCGCCTGCGCCTCGACGCGCTCCGCGCCGAGGTACTTGGTCAGCACGAAGTTGTGCAGGTCGAGCGCCTCGCGAACGCGTTCGGCGAAACGCGCCTCGTCGAAGAGGTCCTGCGCCCGCACGGCGCGTCGGGCCACCTTGTCTTCGTAGGCCGGTCCGATACCGCGCCCGGTCGTACCGATCTTGTCTGCGCCCTTGCGTTCCTCGCGAGCCCGGTCGAGCGCGACGTGATAGTCGAGGATGAGCGGGCAGTTGCCGCTGATGCGCAGCCGCCGCGGCACATCGACGCCGGCGACCTGCAGCTCGTCGATCTCACCGAGCAGGGCGGTCGGCGACAGCACCACGCCGTTGCCGATGTAGCACGCAACGTCGGCGCGCAGGATGCCGGAGGGAATCAGACGAAGGATCGTCTTGCGTCCGTCGATGACCAGCGTATGCCCGGCGTTGTGTCCGCCCTGGAAGCGGACCACGCCCTGCGCCTGCTCGGTCAGCCAGTCGACGATCTTGCCCTTGCCCTCGTCGCCCCACTGCGTGCCGACCACCACCACATTTCGTACCATCGCTTTTCCTGATCCAGTTCGCAAAAGGGCCGCAGCTGCTTGACGCGAATCGCCGTCTTCGGTCATCCGCCGTTCGCCGAAGCTTCCGACGGCCGCGTGAGCACCTGCCACAAGCCATTGACCTTGCGGATCTCGCGGTCGCAACGTCGCTCGTCATGCGTGCGGTCGCCGTCACCCAGGTGCTTGATGACGATTTCCCCTGCGCCGCGCAGCCTTTCCACCAGTAACGCGAGGTCGCCATCCTCGCCCGCAGGCGCGAGTATCGCGCGCAGCGGCGGGCCATCGCGCAGCCGCGCCAGCTCGCGCAGGTCGATCGAGAATCCCGTGGCTGGCCGAGCCCTCCCGAAAGCCCGGCCGACGTCGTCATAGCGGCCACCCCGGGCCAGCGCAACCGGCCAGCCGGTCGCGTAGGCGGCGAAAGTGGCACCGGTGTGGTAGCGGAAACCGTGCAAGTCGGCCAGGTCGATGTTCACGGCTGCGCCCAGGCGCCTGAGCACCGCAACCAGTTGCTGCAGTTCGTCCAGGGCCGCCGCCACCGCCGGCCGAGGCGGCAGTTCGGCACGCGCAGCGGCAAGCACGCTGTCATCACCATGGAGCCGGATCAGGGTCCGGAGCGCTGCCCGTGCGGGTCCGGCGAGGCCGGCAGTCAGCGGCTCGAGCGCCGCCGCATCCTTGGCACTGAGCGCCGCGACGATGTCTTCGGCCAGTTGCTGCGCCGACGGATCGAGTTCGAGCAGCGCGCGCAGGATGCGCGTATGGCCGAGGTCGAATCGAAGTCGCTCGACCTGCGCCAGCGCGAGCGTGCGTACGGCGAGTTCGAGCACTTCGGCGTCCGCCGCCACCGATGCGTGGCCGAAAAGCTCGGCACCGACGTAAAACGGCTCGCGCGTGGCGAGCGGGTGAAGCGGTCGCGCATGAAGCACGCTCGCCGCGTAACACAGTCTCACCACGCCGGCGCGGTTGAGGATGTGCGCATCGATGCGGGCGACCTGCGGTGTGATGTCGGCGCGCAGCCCGAGCAGACGGCCAGAAACCTGGTCAACCAGCTTGAACGTGCGAAGGTCGAGGTCGGCGCCGACTCCGGTCAGCAGGGAGTCCGTGTATTCGAGCAGCGGCGGCACGACCAGTTCGTAGCCGAAGCCACGGTACAGATCCAGCGCGGCGCGACGCAGCTGCTCCTGGAGCCGCGCCTCGTTGGGCAGAACGTCGGAGATTCCCTCGGGGAGCAGCCAGCTCGCCATGCCTGTTCTCGTTGTCCGCGATTCGCGTGGTCGGCGCACTCCCGGCGCGGCATCGCCGCCCTCGGTCGCTATTGTGCTTCCGATTTCAGGCGAACAGCGCAGCCAGCATCAGTCCGACCAGGACCGAAACCAGGCCGAAGAAACGGATCTGGCCATCGGTCAGTTCAGTCACGCGGCGGAACAGGTCCCGCCACGATGCGGGCGCGAAAAGCGGCAGCAGGCCCTCGAACACGAGCATCATGGCGAAGGCCAGCCCGAGCGTGGTCCACATCAGCGCGTCGGCGCGCGGCCGGGCACCGGTGTCTTCAGGTACTTAAGGAAGTCCGATGAAGGATCGATCACCAGCACGTCATTGCGCGCGCGGAAGCTCTCGCGGTAGGCCTCGAGGCTGCGGTAGAAAGTGAAGAATTCCGGGTTCTGCCCGAAGGCCTGCGCATAGATCGCCGAGGCGCGTGCATCGCCCTCGCCCTTGATCTTCTCCGCATCGCGATAGGCCTCGGACAACAGGACTTCGCGCTGTCGGTCGGCATCGGCACGGATCTTCTCGCCCTCGGCCGAGCCGATCGAGCGCTGCTCGGTCGCCACGCGTTTGCGCTCCGACTGCATGCGGCGGAACACGTCCTCGTTGATCTCCGGAACGAACTCGACCCGCTTCAGTCGCACGTCGACGATCTCGACGCCGACGTCACGCACGCGCTCCTGCACGCTGACCTTGATCTCGTCCATGGCGCGCTCGCGCTCGAGCGACGTGATGTCGTTGACCGTGCGCCGGTTCACCGCCCGGTTGAGCGCATCGCGAACCAGCGAGTTGATGCGCTCCTCGGCGGCGCGCTCCAGGCCCTGGAAGCTCACGAAGTAGCGGCGCGGGTCGGAGATCCGCCATTTGACGAACGAGTCCACGAGCAGGTTCTTCTTCTCGGAGGTCTGCACCCGGTCGGCCTGCGGCGTATCGATGGTCAGGATCCGGCGGTCCAGGTAGACGACGTTCTGGATCAGCGGGATCTTGAATTTCAGTCCGGGGTCGGCGTGCACCTCCTTGATCTGGCCGAGCTGGAAGAGGATCGCGTACTGGCGCTGGTCGACGACATAGGTGCTGGCACGGAAGACGACCGCGGCGACGACAATTCCGATGACGGTGGCGATGATCTTGTTCATCAGACGCCCCTATCGCGACTCACGAACGCGCGCGCCCGCGCCCGGCCGAGGTTCGGCCGGCGACGGCTCCGGCGGCATCGACGCCGATGGACGCACCGTCGCCACATCGCCGGTCGACTGCTGCAGCAGCTTGTCCAGCGGCAGATAGAGGAGCTGGTTGCTCGCCTTGCTGTCGATCATCACCTTGGTCGTGCTGGAGAAGATCTGCTGCATCGTGTCGAGGTAGAGCCGGTCGCGGGTCACCTGCGGCGCCTTGCTGTATTCGGCCAGCACCTGGCGAAAGCGTGACGCATCGCCTTCGGCGGTCTGCACGATCCGGGTCCGGTAGCCCTCGGCTTCCTGCAGAAGGCGCGCAGCGGTGCCGCCCGCCTTGGGGATGACGTCGTTGGCGTAGGCCTGACCTTCGTTGATCAGCCGTTCGCGATCCTGGGTGGCCTTGACCGCATCGTCGAACGCCGCCTGCACCTGCTCAGGTGGCTGGGCGTTCTGGATCGCCACCTGCAACACCAGGATGCCGGTGCCATAGAGATCGAGGTTTTCCTGCATGCGCGCCCGGACCGCGTCGGCAATTTCCTGCCGCGACTCGTAAAGCACCTTGTCCATCAGCTGGCGGCCGACCACCTCGCGCATCGCCGATTCGGCGACCTGGGTCACCGACTCGGTCGGGCGGCGGACGTTGAAGACGAAGTCACGGGCGCCGGCGACGTCCTCCTTGATGCGGTACTGCACGGTGAAATGCACGTCGACGATGTTCTCGTCGTCGGTGAGCATCAGCGATTCCTTCAACCGGTCGGCCCGGCCGCGCGCGCCGATCTCGAGCGTCCGCACCGACAGCACGTCGACCGGCTCATGCGCCTGGATCGGCCACGGCAGCCGCCAGCGGAAACCGGGGAGCGTGCTCTCGCTGTAGCGGCCGAACGTCGTCACCACGGCGACCTGGCCCTCCTGAACGATGTAGGCGCCGCTGCCCAGCCAGATCAGGACGGCGACCGCCAGCACCGTCACCACGCCGACCCCGGCGCCGCGGGCATCGGGACGGAAACCTCCGCCGCCGCCACCGCCCGACTGACCGCCGCCCGACCCTCCGCCGCGCCTGCCGAACAGGCCATTGAGCCGACGGTTCAGGTCGCGCCAGAGTTCGTCGAGATCCGGCGTGCCACCGCCGCCCTGCGGCCTGTCGCGGCGACCCTCACCGCGATCGTCGTCGTCACCGCCCGAACCCGAGCCGCGACCCCATTGAGGATCGTTGAGCGCAAGTGAAATCCCGGAGAGGATGTGCATGGAAGTGGCGAATCGCTACTTTTGGAGGCTGGTTGCGGGCCCTGCCGCCTGCGTGACAACCCCTGGCGACAAAACAGACTCCGCGGCGGGCGTGCGCGGAGCTCGCACGCGTTCGGCAATCGCTTCGCGCAAGACCTCGACGCCGTCGCTGGTTGCCGCACTGAGAAAAACGGCGCGGATCGTACCACAGGCATCGCGTTCGAACGCGGCGGCGCGGTCGATCCGATCGATCTTGTTGAACACCAGAAGGCGCGGCACGTCGGCTGCACCGATATCGGCGAGCACGCGGTCGACCTCACTCATCTGTGCGTCGCGCGCCGGCGAGGAGGCGTCGACCACGTGCAGCAGCAGGTCGGCCTCGATCGATTCTTCCAAGGTCGACCTGAAGGCGTCGACCAGCTGATGCGGCAGTCCGCGGATGAAACCGACGGTGTCCGACACCACGACCTCGAGGTCATCGCCGACAAAGCAGCGCCGCGAGGTGGTATCGAGGGTGGCGAACAGCTGGTCGGCGGCAAAGCTTTCGGCACGGGTCAGGGCGTTGAACAGCGTGGACTTTCCGGCGTTCGTGTAGCCCACCAGCGAAACCGAAAACACGTCGCGCCGGGCACGGGCGCGGCGCTGCGTGCGCCTCTGCCTGCCGAGCGCCTTCAGGCGCTCCCGCAGCCGCTTGACGCGCGCACTGATGAGCCGTCGGTCCAGTTCGATCTGTTTCTCGCCCGGCCCGCCGGTCTTGCCCAACCCGCCGCGCTGCCGCTCAAGGTGCGTCCAGCCACGGACCAGCCGTGTGGCGAGGTGCTCTAGCTGGGCAACTTCGACCTGCAGCTTGCCCTCGCTGCTCTTGGCGCGCTGAGCGAAGATTTCCAGGATCAGCAGTTCCCGGTCCAGCACCGCCAGATTCAGCGTTCGCTCCAGATTGCGCTGCTGTGCCGGGCTCAGCGGCACGTCGAAGACTGCGACGCCTGCACCACTGTCCGCAGCCAGGCGCGCCAGTTCTTCGACCTTGCCGCTACCTACGTAGAAGGAGGCGTCCGGACGATCGCGCCGTGCGCTGAGTTCGCCGGCGATCTCGAAGCCGGCAGAAACGGCAAGCTGACGCATCTCGTCGGCTGCGTCGGCCGCCTCATGGCCGCCACTCCCGCGCGCGCCGACAACGACGCTGACCAGGAAGGCGCGCGGCGCCTGCCGCGCGTGTGCGGATTCGATCTGGAAGGAGGTCAGGCTTCCGACTCCGTGGCCAGATTGACCGCACGCGCCGGGACGACCGTCGAGATCGCGTGCTTGTAGACCATCTGCGTGACGGTGTTGCGAAGCAGGACGACGTACTGGTCGAACGATTCGATCTGCCCCTGCAGCTTGATGCCGTTCACGAGATAGATCGACACCGGCACGTGTTCCTTGCGCAGTGCATTCAGAAACGGGTCTTGTAGGAGTTGCCCTTTGTTACTCATCTCGGCTCCGTCTTGTTCGATTCGACCGTGCCCCGGGGCCCCGGAACGTCCGGACGAACGCTTAGATGGCTCCGACGCGCGAAAATTCAATGTAGCGGAAAAGAAAACCACCCGCTATCGCGCCTCGCGCGCGGTCACATAGGGATTTGTGCTGGTACGGAACTCGATGCGCAGCGGCGTTCCCGCCAGCGCAAACTCGCGCCGGAACCAGCCCTCGAGGTAGCGCCGGTAGGCCGGTTGGACGTGACCCAGCGAATTGCCGTGCACGACGATCACCGGCGGGTTGTGTCCGCCCTGGTGTGCGTAGCGCATCTTCGGCCGGCTGTGGCCGGCGCGAGGCGGCTGCTGCCTCTCAACGGCCGCGCGCAGCGCCCGCGTCAGCTTCGGCGTCGGCAGCTTGGCGAACGCCGCGCGGTGCGCGCTGTCCACCGAGCGCATCAGCGCAGCCAGGCCGCTGCGGTTCCGGGCCGAGATGAAGTGCAGCTTGGCCCAGTCGAGGAAATGAAGCTTCCGCTCGAGGTCGCGCTTGACCAGCGAACGGTGGTAGTCGTCGACGTCGTCCCATTTGTTGACGGCCAGCACCAGGGCCCGGCCCTTCTCCAGGATGTAGCCCGCGATGTGCGCGTCCTGCTCGGCGATCTCCGCCGCTGCGTCGAATAGGAGGACGACGACGTTACTGCCGTCGATGGCCTGGAGCGTCTTGACCACCGAGAATTTTTCGACGGTTTCGAACACCTTGCCTCGCCGTCGCAGGCCGGCAGTATCGACCAGAAGGTACTCGCGCCCGCCATAGCTGAACTCAACCTCGATCGCATCGCGCGTCGTGCCCGGCGCGTCGAACGCGATCATCCGTTCTTCGCCCAGCAACGCGTTGACCAGGGTCGACTTGCCGACGTTGGGTCGGCCGACGATCGCGACACGGACGCGGGCTTCGCCCTCCCTCTCTTCATCCGGCGACTCGGCCTCGGTCAGGCCCACCAGCGCAAGTTCCATCATCGCGGCGACGCCGTCGCCATGCGCCGCCGAGATCGGCAGCGGATCGCCGAGCCCGAGTTCGTAAAACTCGGCGATCGCCGCAGGCGGCAGGCCTTCGGCCTTGTTCACAACCAGAAGCGGCCTCCGCCCGGAGCGACGCAGGCGCTCGGCGATGCGCCGGTCCTGCGGCACGAGTCCGTCGCGCGCGTCGACGATGAAGACGACGACGTCGCTCTCCGCAATCGCCGCCTCGGCCTGCAGGGCCATCTCGCGCGTGATGCCTTCCGCCGCCACCGGCTCGAAACCCCCGGTGTCGATGGCGATGTACGGCACCGGACCGACCCGGCCTTCGCCGTAGTGGCGGTCGCGCGTCAGTCCCGGGAAATCCGCGACCAGCGCCGAGCGGCTGCGGGTGAGCCGGTTGAACAGCGTCGACTTGCCGACATTCGGTCGGCCGACCAGCGCGACTACCGGCGTCATCGTCGCGGCCGGCCGATCAACGCTGCGGCGTCAACAAAGCCAGCATTCCATCGCTGGTCAGGATGACGGCGCCCTCGTTCAGCGCCAGCGGGCGGGCGCGGATCGGACTCGAATCCACCTGTACCCGCGCAATGAATCGTCCTTCGGCCAGCGACAGGAAGTGCACGTAGCCCTCGAGGTCGCCGACCACCACGGCCGCAGGCAACGCCAGCGGCGTCGTCAGTTCGCGATGGGACAAATGCTCGTTGCGCCAGAGGCTGGCACCGCCGTCCGCAGCGAGCGCGTGCACCTGGGAAGTCGCGTCGACCGCATAGACGCCGCGCGCATCACGGGCCACGCCAGCACCCGCCGACAGCTCGCGTGACCAGCGCAACGACCCGGAGGCCGCATCGGCACACATCACGCGACCCTGGAACGACGCGGCGCAGGCCTGCCCATCGCCGATCACGACAGGTCCGAGCACGTCGGCCAGCCTTTCGACCTCGGTCGTGCCCTTGGGCTCCGAGACCGACGCCTCCCAGCGGACGGCGCCGTTGGACAGCGCCACCGCCACGAGCCGCCCGCCCGGATATCCGACCAGGACGTTGTCGCCGGCGAAGGCCATCTCGGTCGAAGCGCGCAACGCCAGCGCGGGCAACTGCCGGCTGTAGGCCCAGCGGCGCTTTCCGCTGTCGGCCTCGAATGCGTTGAGGCGATGGTCGGTCGAGCGCACGATGACGAGGCCACGACCGACCAATGGCGGCGCGATCACGTCGCTGGTCGCCTGGGCCCGCCAGCGGACCTTGCCATCGGCATCGAGCGCGATCACCTCGCCTCGCGGCGTGGCCACGGCAACCGTGAACCCGTCGGCACCGACCCCGGCGGAAATCGACGACTCGACGTCGGCTCGCCAGACGACGTTGCCCGAGGCCGGATCCACGCGCAGCACCGAGCCGTTGGACGCCGCGGCATAAATTGCGTTCTCGACGACTGCCGGCTGCAGGAACGAGTCTCGCCCGCTGCCGACCGAAACCCGCCATGCCGTTGTGACGTTGAGACTGGGCTGGAGCTCCGGCAACGGCGACGGCGGCGTCTTCTTCGCGCCGAACAGTCCGCAGCCGCCGAGCAGACCGGCGAACACCACCGCCGCGGCGAAAACGCGACGGCTGCGAGCCGTGCCGCGGAGCTTGCCCATGGCCACCTCAGGATGCCGCCGCCGGCGGCAGCGCATCGAGCTTGAGCTGGATGATCGGGCGCATTGGGTGCTGCGTCTCGGCCTTGTCCAGGGCTTCCTGGTAAGCCGCGCGCGCCTCGTCGGCCCTGCCCATTGCCATCAGCACGTCGCCGCGGCGGTCAGCGAAGGACGTGGCGAGCGAGGCCGGAACGGACTCCGTCAGCAGCTTCATCGCCTCGTCGTACGCCTTCTCGTCGAGCAGGACCCCGGCCAGTCGCAATCGCGCGATGTGCGCGAGTTCCGGGTGGTCGGACTTGTCGATCACCCAGCGCAGCTGGGCCCGGGCCGCGCCCAGGTCGCCGGCCTCGAAGTTGATCTTGGCGACTTCCAATGCTGCCATCGGGGCGTAAACGGTGCGACCGTAGCGCTCGATCAGCGTGCCCGCCAGTTCCTTTTTGCGCGCGATATCGGTTCCCGCCAGGGAAGCCACGAACTCGTCGTACAGCGCGCCGGCATTGGCGGCCTCGTGTCGTTCGTACCAGCGCCAGCCGTTGAACGCAGCGATCGCCAGCAGCACGACGGTGACCGCAGTCAGCACCAGGTTGCCCCAGCGCTCCCACCACGCCTTGATCGTGGCCAGCTGCTCCTGCTCTTCGAGGTCGTAAGCCATCAGTTGTTCCCGGGTATCAGTTCGTTGTTCTCTTGCCCATCGCCAGCAAGCGCTGCCGACAGTTTCTCACCCAATGCCGCCAACGCCACCTGCTGCTGCTGCGCGAAGGGCTCCGAAGGGTCGGCGGCCCGCAATGCCTTGACTGCGGCGGTGCTGCCGGCGAGTTCGGCCTCGCCGATGATCACCACGTACTCGGCGCCGCTGGCATCGGCCTTCTTCATCTGCGACTTGAGGCTCGCGTCGCCGGCATGCAGGATCACGTCGAGTCCTGCATCGCGCAGTTGCTCGGCCACGATGAAGGCCCGCGTGTGCGTGGCGCCGCCCTGATGTACCACGTACGCATCGCAGCCTGCAGATACGTCGACGGTGCCCGATTCCTTGATCAGGTCGATGACGCGCTCGATGCCCATGCCAAACCCGATGCCCGGCGTCGGCTTGCCACCCATGCGCTCGATCAGCGGGTCGTAGCGCCCGCCGCCGCAGATCGTGCCCTGCGCCCCGAGCGCGTCGGTGATCCACTCGAACACGGTGAGGTTGTAGTAGTCGAGCCCTCGCACCATGCGCGGGTTCACGGTGAACGCCACGCCCGCAGCCTCGAGCAGCGACTGCAGGCCTTCGAAGTGGGTGCGCGAGGCATCCCCCAGGTACGCGGTGATCTGCGGCGCGCCGGCAACCACGTCCTGCAGCGCAGGGTTCTTGGTGTCCAGTATGCGCAGTGGATTGGTGTGCAGCCTGCGCTTTCCGTCGGCATCGAGTGCCGACTCGTGTGTCTGCAGGTACGAAATCAGGTCGGCGCGATGCGCGGCGCGCTCATCGGCCTGGCCGAGGCAGTTGATCTCGAGCCGCACCCTTTGCAGTCCGAGGATCTGCCACAGCCGGCCAAGCATCACGATCAGTTCGGCGTCGATATCGGGGCCGGCAAATCCGAGCGCCTCGACGTTGACCTGGTGAAACTGGCGATATCGGCCACGCTGCGGACGCTCATGCCGGAACACCGG
>JAHEDN010000401.1 GCA_024641225.1 Burkholderiales bacterium
GCCTTCAGCTGCGGCCCGCCGAGGTCATGCTGATCGGCGACTCGGTCAACGACGCGGAGGCGGCGCGTGCCGCAGGCTGCGGCTGCGTGCTCGTCGAGACCGGCTACAACGAGGGCGAAGGCGTCGCAAGCCTAGCGGGCGCGCCCGGCCTCGATGCTATATTCGCCACGCTCGCCGAGGCGGTGCACTGGATCCTGCAGCGGCACCCGGCGCGGGCGCAAGACGCCACGACCCAATGAGTCACCGCAACGTATCGATGCCCAACCGGGCGAACTGCAAGCCGCATGGCTGGCAGGCCCGGGGGGTCTGGTGCTGGCGCAGCTAGATTTGGCGCCGTGCTGCCGCGTGCAGCATCGATCGTTGATTGCCGCAATTCAGTTCGTGGCCACCAGCCGCGAATGCCCCCAGGTGACGCATGACCGAACTCGAATACAAGGCCCTGGCTGCGCAGGGCTATAACCGCATCCCGCTGATTGCGGAAAGTTTCGCCGATCTCGAGACACCACTCTCGCTCTATCTGAAGCTCGCGCGCGGCCAGGGCGCGGGTGCGAATTCTTTCCTGCTCGAATCCGTGGTCGGCGGAGAGCGCTTCGGCCGCTACTCGTTCATCGGCCTGCCGGCGCGAACGGCGATCCGCTGCTTCATCGGGGAGCCGGGCCAGCACCGGATCGAGGTCGTCACCGACGGTGCCGTCGTGCGAGAGGAACGCGGCGATCCGCTCGCCTTCATCGAAAAGTACTTCGCGCAGTTCAGGGTTGCGCTGCGACCGGGCATGCCGCGCTTCTGCGGCGGGCTGGCCGGCTACTTCGGCTATGACACCGTGCGGCTGTTCGAGAAGAAGCTGGGCAGCCTCAGGCCCGACGACCTCGGGTTGCCTGACATCCTGCTGCTGCAGAGCGAAGAACTGGCCGTAATCGACAACCTGACCGGCCGCGCCTACATCATCGTCTATGCCGACGCGCGCCACCCCGAGGGCTACTCGCGCGCGCGCGAGCGGCTGCGGGAGCTGCGCGCACGCCTGCACCGCCACATCGAGCCGCCGCACACGCGCGCCAGCGTGCGCCGGCCCGAGCGGCGCGACTTCGCCAAGGCCGACTTCATGCGTGCCGTCGAGCGCACCAAGGAGTACATCGCCGCCGGCGACGCAATGCAGGTGGTGATCGGCCAGCGCATCAGCAAGCCGTACGCCGACGCGCCGCTGTCCCTTTACCGCGCGCTGCGCACGCTCAACCCTTCGCCGTACATGTATTTCTACGACTTCGGTGACCACCAGGTGGTCGGCGCATCACCGGAAATCCTGGTGCGCAGCGAAGACCGCATGACATCGCACGGCGCCGAGCGCGTCGTCGCGCTGCGGCCGATCGCCGGCACGCGCCCGCGCGGCGGCAACGTCGAGCAGGACGAGCAGTTCGCCGCCGAACTGCTGGCCGACCCGAAGGAGCGCGCCGAGCACCTGATGCTGATCGATCTCGCGCGCAACGACGTCGGCCGCATCGCCGAGATCGGCAGCGTCAAGGTCACCGAGCAGATGGTGATCGAGCGCTACTCGCACGTGATGCACCTCGTCAGCCACGTCGAAGGGAAGCTGAAGCCCGGCCTGACCAACCTCGATGTGCTGCGCGCCACTTTCCCGGCCGGCACCCTGAGCGGCGCGCCGAAGGTGCGGGCGATGGAAATCATCGATGAACTGGAGCCGGGCAAGCGCGGCGTCTACGGCGGTGCGGTCGGGTATCTCTCCTTTGCCGGCGACATGGATCTCGCCATCGCCATACGCACCGGCGTGGTCAAGGACAACGTGCTCTACGTCCAGGCCGGGGCCGGCATCGTCGCCGACTCGGTGCCTGAATCCGAGTGGAGGGAAACCGAGGCGAAGGCCAGGGCCGTGCTCCGTGCCGCGGAGCAGGTGGAGGACGGGTTCGATGGCGACCTCTGAATTCGTCGACCTGCGCAGCGACACCGTGACGCGGCCCGGCGGCAGCATGCGCCGCGCCATGCATGACGCGGAAGTCGGCGACGATGTTTTCGGCGACGATCCGACGGTCAACCGGCTGCAGGCGCTGCTGGCGGAAATGCTCGGCTTCGAGGCCGGACTGTTCATGCCGAGCGGGACGCAGAGCAACCTCGCCGCGCTGATGACGCACTGCCAGCGCGGCGACGAGGTCCTGGTCGGCCAGAACGCGCACGCCTACCGGTACGAAGGCGGCGGTGTGGCAGTGCTCGGCTCGATCCAGCCGCAACCGCTGGAGAACGAGCCCGATGGCTCGATCGCACTCGACCGGGTTGCCGGGGTGATCAAGCCCGACGATCCGCACTTCGCACGAACGCGGCTGCTGGCGCTGGAGAACACCATCGGCGGCAAGGTGCTGCCGCTGCCCTACCAGCACGCCGCCACCGGACTCGCGCACGAACGTGGCCTGGCCACTCATCTCGACGGGGCGCGGCTGTTCAATGCGGCGATCGCGCTCGGCGTCGAGCCATGCGAAATTGCCGCCGGCTTCGATTCGGTGTCGGTTTGCCTGAGCAAGGGACTCGGCGCGCCGGTGGGCAGCGTGCTTCTCGGCACACGCGATTTCATCGACCGAGCGAGTCGCCCGCGCAAGATGCTGGGCGGCGGCCTGCGTCAGGCCGGCGTACTCGCCGCGGCCGGCATCCATGCGCTCGAACACAACGTCGCGCGGCTGGCCGACGATCACGCCAACGCGCAGCGCCTGGCCGACGGGCTGCGGCGGATCGACGTATTGAAGGTTGACGGTCCGCACACCAACATGCTGTTCGTCGCCGTGCCGCCCGAGCGCGTCGCGCCGCTCGAGTCCTTCCTGCGTGGCCGCGGAATCCTCGTCATGGCGCGCTCGCCCGCGCTGCGACTCGTGACGCACATGGATGTCGACGCGGCCGGCATCGACCGCGCGACATCGGCGTTCGCCGAATTCTTCGCCCGGCATTGAGGAACATCCGATGCTGCTGATGATCGACAACTACGACTCCTTCACCTACAACCTGGTGCAGTACTTCGGCGAGCTGGGAGAAGACGTGCGGGTGTTCCGCAACGACGAGATCACCGTCGAGGAGATCGCGGCAATGAAGCCGGACCGCATCTGCATCTCGCCGGGGCCGTGCTCGCCGACCGAGGCAGGGATATCGCTTGACGTGCTGAAGCGTTTCGGCGACGAACTGCCGATCCTCGGCGTGTGCTTCGGCCTCCAGGCGATCGGCCAGGCGTACGGCGGCCGGGTGATCCGCGCAA
>JAHEDN010000402.1 GCA_024641225.1 Burkholderiales bacterium
CTCCTCGATGCGCAGCAGCTGGTTGTACTTGGCGATGCGGTCGGAGCGGCTCATCGAGCCGGTCTTGATCTGGCCGGCGTTTGTGCCGACCGCGATGTCGGCGATCGTGCTGTCCTCGGTCTCGCCGGAGCGGTGGCTGATCACTGCCGTGTAGCCGGCGCGCTTGGCCATCTCGATTGCGGCAAATGTCTCCGTCAGCGTGCCGATCTGGTTGATCTTGATCAGGATCGAATTGGCGACGCCCTTGGCGATGCCTTCGCGCAGGATGCGCGTGTTGGTCACGAACAGGTCGTCGCCGACCAGTTGCACCTTTCGGCCGAGGGCCTTCGTCAGGTGCGCCCAGCCGTCCCAGTCGCCTTCGGCCATGCCGTCCTCGATCGAGAGGATCGGGTACTTGTCGCACCAGGTGGCCAGCAGGCTGGTGAAGCCGGCCGCATCGAGCACCAAACCTTCGCCGTCGAGCCGGTACTTGCCGTCCTTGTAGAACTCGCTCGAGGCGCAGTCCAGGCCGATGGCGATCTGCGTGCCTGCCTCGTAGCCGGCCTTGTCGATCGCCTGCAGGATCAGTTCGATCGCGGCCGCGTGGCTCTTCACGTTGGGCGCGAAGCCACCCTCGTCGCCGACCGCCGTGCTCATGCCCTGGTCGTGGATGATCTTCTTCAGCGCGTGGAAGACCTCGGCGCCATAGCGCACCGCCTCGGCGAAGCTCGGCGCGCCGACCGGGATGATCATCAGTTCCTGCAGATCGAGGTTGTTGTTGGCATGCGCGCCACCGTTGATCACGTTCATCATCGGCACCGGCAGCTGCATGCCGCCGCTGCCGCCGAAGTACCGGTACAGCGGCAGCCCGGCCTCCTCGGCCGCCGCCTTGGCCACTGCCATCGACACCGCGAGCATGGCGTTGGCGCCGAGGCGCGACTTGTTGTCGGTGCCGTCGAGATCGATCAGCGTGTGGTCGAGGAAGGCCTGCTCGTTGGCCTCCAGGCCCATCACTGCCTCGGAGATCTCGGTGTTGATGTGCTCGACGGCGTTGAGCACGCCCTTGCCGAGGTAACGGCCCTTGTCGCCGTCGCGCAGCTCGATCGCCTCGCGCGATCCGGTCGATGCGCCGCTCGGGACCGCGGCGCGGCCCATCGCGCCGGACTCGAGCAGAACGTCGCATTCGACGGTGGGGTTGCCGCGCGAATCGAGGATCTCGCGGCCGATGATGTCAACGATGGCGGACATGGTTTCCGTGTGGTGTGGTTGTCGTTAGTGTCTCGATCGCGCGCTCAGACGGCCGGTGCCACGCCTTCGACGACGATCATGTTGAAGTATTCGGTCGCGCCGAGGCGATTGGCGCGCGCGGCGCGATACAGCTCGCCGTCATACCAGCCCTTCGCCTGCTCGAGGCTCGGAAACCTGAGCACGGCGACGCGCGCCGGCTGCCAGTCTCCCTCGAGCGTCTCGTGGTGTCCGCCGCGCGCCAGGTATTCGCCGCCGGCCGCCGCGATGGTGGCCGGCGCCGCGGCCATGTACTGCTTGTAGCGCTCCGGGTCGGAGATCTTCATTTCGACGATCACGTAGGCAGCGGGCATTGGCAATGGTCCGGATGGAAAAAATTGGAGTCTGACCCCGATTTTCAGTTGAAGTCGGCCTCGATGAAGCCGCGGCGCTTGGTCACGCTGTCGAGTTCGACCAGCGTTTCGAGAAGCTCCTTCATTCGATCCAGCGGCACGGCATTGGGGCCGTCGGACAGGGCCTTCGCCGGATCGGGGTGAGTCTCCATGAACAGCCCGGCCACGCCGACCGCCACCGCCGCCCGTGCCAGCACCGGCACGAACTCGCGCTGGCCGCCGCTCGAGGTGCCCTGCCCGCCGGGCAGCTGCACCGAGTGCGTGGCGTCGAAGATCACCGGGCAGCCGGTCTCGCGCATGATCGCCAGCGAGCGCATGTCGCTGACCAGGTTGTTGTAGCCGAAGCTGACGCCGCGCTCGCAGGCGAGGAAGCGGTCTTCGGACAGGCCGGCCTCGCGTGCCGCCTGGCGCGCCTTGTCGATCACGTTCTTCATGTCGCCGGGAGCGAGGAACTGTCCCTTCTTGATGTTCACCGGCGGTCCGGCCTGCGCGCAGGCGCGGATGAAGTCGGTCTGGCGGCACAGGAAGGCCGGTGTCTGGATCGCGTCGACCACCGACGTGACCGCCGGCAGTTCAGCCTCGGAGTGGACGTCGGTCAACACCGGAACGCCGATCTGGCGCTTCACTTCGGCCAGCACGCGCAGCCCTTCGTCGATGCCGAGGCCGCGGAAGCTGCGCCCCGAAGACCGATTGGCCTTGTCGTAGCTCGACTTGAAGACGAACGGGACACCGAGTTGCGCGGTGGTTTCCTTCAGCTGCCCCGCGACGTCGATCTGCAACTGCTCGCTCTCGACCACGCAGGGGCCGGCGATCAGGAACAGCGGCTTGTCGAGTCCGACCTCGAAGCCGGCAAGATTCATTCGATTCCACCGCGCGGCGCCGATACCTCCCCTCGCCCGCTCCAGCGGGACAGGGATGGCGGCGAGGGCGTGCAGCGAACCGTCACGCCGCCACCTTCTGCAGCACGCCGCCGCGCGCGGCGCGGAAGGCGATGGCCGCCTCGACAAAGGCCTTGAACAGCGGATGACCGTTGCGCGGCGTCGAGGTGAACTCCGGGTGGAACTGCACGCCGACGAAGAACGGGTGTCCGGGCAGTTCCATGATCTCGGGCAGGTTCTCGGTCGGCGTGCGCGCCGAGATCTTCATGCCGCCGGCCTCGAACTGCGGCACGTAGACGTTGTTGACCTCGTAGCGGTGCCGGTGCCGCTCGTTGACCGCCTCGCCGTAGATGCGGTGCGCCAGCGTGCCGGGTTCGACCGGGCACTTCTGCGAGCCGAGCCGCATCGTGCCGCCGAGATCGGATCTCGCGTCGCGCCGCTCGATGCGCCCGGTGCGGTCCATCCACTCGGTGACCAGCGCCACCACCGGGTGCAACGTTTCCGGATCGAACTCGGTCGAATTCGCCCCTTCGAGTCCGCATACGTGGCGCGCGAACTCGATCGTCGCCAGCTGCATGCCGAGGCAGATGCCGAGGTAAGGAAGTTCGCTTTCGCGCGCAAACTGGATCGCCTTGATCTTGCCTTCGGTACCGCGCTTGCCGAATCCTCCTGGGACGAGGATCGCATCGAGCCCGGCCAGCGCGCTGGCACCGTCGCGTTCCACCTGCTCCGAGTCGATATAGTCGATT
>JAHEDN010000403.1 GCA_024641225.1 Burkholderiales bacterium
TCATCGCCGGCCCCTTCGACCACTCAGGCCGCGGCGTGCGCCGGCGCGTGGCGCGGCGCGTGCCTGGCGGCGGGCCGACGGTGCGCATGCAGCGCGCCGAGGAACGCGCCCATCCGTTCGCCGACCTTCGGCTCGACGTCGCGGTCGATCAGCGCCAGCGTGGCGACGGGTTCGCGACCGGCCAGTTCGGCCATCGACGCGAACGCGCGCCCGGCGCCGGAACCGCCCATGGTGCAGAAGAACGCGACGCGCCGCTTCAGCGCGTGTGTTTCGAGCCAGCTGCGCACCGGGCTCGAAACGTTCCAGAACCAGACCGGCGTGCCGACCACCACCAGGTCGTAGTCGGCCGGCCGCCTGCGCATCGGCCGCAGCGCCGGCGTCAGTTCGGCCAGCGACTCGATCGCGCACATCATGTAGCCGAGCCAGCCGTCGAGCGGCTGCACGATGCGGATTTCCTCGATGTCGGCATCGAGCCGCTGCGCGAGTGCCCGTGCGACGCGCCGCGTGTGACCGGAGCGCGAGTGGTAGACGATCAGGGTTTTCTTCATGGTGTCCTCGCGATGTCGGGTTCGGCCATGCTCACTTGTCGGCCTCGAGCGTCGAGGTATCGCCCTCGGGCAGGCCGAGTTCGCGCGCCTTCAGCAGCCGCCGCATGATCTTTCCGCTGCGCGTGCGCGGCAGCGATCTGGCGAAATCGATCTCTTTCGGCGCCACCGACGGGCCGAGCCGCTTGCGCGCGTGGCCGAGCAGCTCGCGTCGCAGCTCATCGCTCTCCGAGAAGCCGGGTTTCAGCGACACGAAGGCCTTGACCGTTTCGCCGAGCACCGGATCGGGCTTGCCGATCACGCCGGCCTCCGCCACGGCCGGGTGCTCCATCAGCGCGCTTTCGACCTCGAACGGGCCGATCAGGTGGCCCGCCGACTTGATCACGTCGTCCGCCCGGCCGACGAACCAGTAGTAGCCGTCGGCGTCGCACTTGACGAGATCGCCGGTCAGGTAGAGATCGCCGACGAAGCACTTGCGATAGCGTTCGTCGTCGTTGAGGTAGCCGCGGAACATCGACGGCCAGCCCGCGCGCAGCGCGAGTTCACCCTCGGTATCCGGCTTCTCGACGACATCGACGCCGCCGTTGCGCCGCTGCACCACGAACGCCTCGATGCCCGGCAGCGGCAGGCCCATCGAGCCGGGCTTGATGTCCTGCGCGACCGTGTTGGCGATCATGATGCCGCCCGTTTCGGTCTGCCACCAGTTGTCGTGGATCGGCAGGCCGAAGATGTCCTGGCCCCACCAGACGGCTTGTGGATTGAGCGGCTCGCCGACGCTGGCGATGAAGCGCAGCTGCTCGAAGCGGAACTCGCTCGCCACCTCGGCGCCGGCCTTCATCAGCATGCGGATCGCGGTGGGCGCGGTGTACCAGACCGTGACCTGCTCGTCCTGCAGGATGCGGTACCAGCGCTGCGGGTCGAACTCCGCCTCGTCGACGATCATCGTCACGCCGTGCACCAGCGGCGCGACTATCCCGTACGACATCCCGGTGACCCAGCCGGGATCGGCCGTGCACCAGAACACATCCTCAGGGTGCAGGTCGAGCGCGTACAGCCCGGTCGCATAGTGCGCGACCACGGCCTCGTGCACGTGTAGCGCCCCCTTCGGCTTGCCGGTCGTGCCGCTGGTGAAGTGCAGCAGCGCCATCTCGTCGGGCCGGGTGGCCACGGTGGCGAAGTCTTCGGCGGCCTGGCTCAGCAGCGCGTCGAGGTCGTGCCCGCCCGGCGGCAGCGGCGCATCGCCCGCGCCGCCGGCAAGCAGCACGTGTTCGAGCGTGGCGATCTGACCGTGCACCGGCGCCACCTTGCGCGCGTAAAGCGCGGCCGTGGTGAGCAGCGCGCGGCCGCCGCCGAGGTTCATGCGTGTGGCGATCGGCTCGGGGCCGAAGGCGGAGAACAGCGGCGAAACGACTACGCCCGCCTTCAGCGCGCCAAGCGCGGCGACATACAGCGCGGGAATGCGCGGCGCGAGCAGGAACAGCCGGTCGCCGCGCTTCAGTCCGAGCGAGGTGATCGCGTTGGCGAATCGATTGCTGCGCCGATGCAGTTCCGCATAAGTGATGACCTGCCGCGCGCCGTCGACGCCGAGCCAGATGATCGCCGGATGATCGGCCCGCGTGCCATGCGCGTGCCGGTCTGCCGCCTCGGCGCCGATGTTCAGCCCGTTGTTGGTCATCCCGGCAAGCTGCCGGCGTGCGTCGCTCCAGCGGAATGTTTCACGGATCGCCGCCCGGTCGAGCAGGTGCGGCTTCGGGCGCAGGGAGGCCGCGTCTTTGCTGATCCGCGGCGGTCGGTCGATGCGCGCAATGTCTGCCATCCGGCGCTCCTGCATCGGGGCGCATCACCTCGATACACAGACACCTTACGGTGCGGGGCGCGTTTGGCGTTGACACGAGTCAACCGAATCACCGTGCGAGCGCTGCAGTGTCGGCAGAGCCAGGCACTGGGCTCGCCGCGCGGACTGTTTGCCGCTGCCTGCGCCGGGGTACTGCGTTCACGTGACCCCGCGCGAGGCACCGCCTTGGCATCCATCAAGTGCGGTCGCGCCGAAAGAGGTACAAGAACGGTGAAGTGCTTGGCGGCTCCGTCGACCGGGGCGCCTGATTGGGCAGGGTGCCGGACGGAGCCCGTTGTGGAGGCCGTATGAGCAACCTTGTTCGCACCGATCCGTTCGATGTCGCGTTCCGTGACTTCTTCCGCAACATGTTGCGGCCGACAGCGCTGGAACTCGAAACCACGCCGGAAATCCGCGTCGATCTGAAGGAGACGGAGAAAACCTACGCTGTGCACGCCGAGATCCCTGGCGTGAAGAAGGAGGACATCGAGGTCTCGATCGACGGCAACCTCGTGTCGATCCGCGCCGAGGTCAGGCGCGAGAAGGAAGAGAAAGGCGAGACGACGCTGCGTTCCGAGCGCTACTACGGCGCGGTGGCGCGCAGCTTCACGCTGACTTCCGATGTCGATGAGAAAGCGGCAACCGCGAAGTACGCCGACGGCGTGCTCGAACTCGTGTTGCCGAAGAAGGCGGGTGGCGCGAGCCGTCGTCTGACGGTTCAATAGCGCCGCTCTCTGGGCGACTTCGGTCGCCCGCCGTGCGCCGCCGACTCTCGCGCTGGTCATGCCTTGCCGGCGCCGAGCGGCGGCGCCGGTTTTTTCTCGGTGCGCAAACTCGCCGTTGCGGAGCCTGCGCTG
>JAHEDN010000036.1 GCA_024641225.1 Burkholderiales bacterium
GATCGCCGTACTTGGCAAGACCGTGACGAAGCACAACGTTCACATCATCGGCGTGCCCAACCTGCCGGCGACGGTGCCGGCCGACAGTTCCGCGCTGTACGCGCGCAACCTGCTCGACTTCCTGAAGCTGGTCGTCGACAAGGAAGGCAAGTTGACGGTCAACCTCGATGACGACATCGTTGCCGCATGCCTGATGTGCATGGGCGGCGAGATCCGGCGGAAGGGCGCGTGAAGCGCTTGCGCAGCGCCGAAATGTCGTTCGCGCGCAAGCGGGAATCCGAGGCCGCTCGCGTATTCCGTGCTGCGATCCCCGGACGTCGCGCAAGTGCATGGGTTCCCGCTTGCGCGGGAACGACACATGACCGTGCCGCGCAGCTCTGAGCTGATCCGTCGCCGGGCCGCGCGGCTGTCGTCGCTGCTCGGCATCGAGCATGCAATCGTCGGCGGGCCGATGGCCGGCGTGAACACGCCGGAACTTGCCGCTGCCGTATCCAACGCCGGCGGTCTTGGCTCGATTGGCTGCGGGATGATGAGCGCCGAGCAGATCGAGGCGGCGATCGGGCGGATTCGCGAACTCACGGGCCGGCCGTTCGCCGTCAACCTGTTCGTTACGCCGCAGCCGGCCGCGGACGAAGCGCAGATCCTGCGTATGCAGGCGAAACTCGCCCGCTATCGCGCCGAACTCGGCCTGCCGCGCGGCAAAATCCCCTCGACATTCGCGCCCGATTTCGCTGCGCAGTTCGACGCGGTCCTGGGTGCACGGGTGCCGGTGTTCTCGTTCACCTTCGGCGCGCTCGACGCGCCGCGTCTCGAGGCGCTGCATGCGCAGGGCGCAAAGGTGATCGGCACCGCGACCTGCGTGCAGGAGGCGGTGCAGCTTGCCGGACTCGGCTGCGATGCGGTCGTCGCCTCGGGGATCGAGGCCGGCGGCCACCGCGCCACCTTTGCCGTGCCCGCGGAGGCGGCGCAGGTCGGGCTGTTCGCGCTGCTCCCGCAGGCCCTGGCCGCGGTGGATGTGCCTCTGATCGCTGCCGGCGGCGTGATGACGGCCGAGCAGATCGCTGCCGCGCTGCTGCTCGGCGCGAGCGGCGTGCAACTGGGCAGCGCGTTGCTGCGATCGCCGGAGTGCGGCGCGTCGGAGGCCTACAAGGCGGCGCTGGCCGGACTGGCAGACACGGGCACGCGGTTGACGCGCGCCTTCAGCGGGCGCTGGGCGCGCGGTGCGGTCAACCGCTTCATGCAGGAAATCGACAGCGCCGGCGATATTCCCGACTATCCGATCCAGAACCGCCTGACCCAGGACCTGCGCGCGGCGGCCAATGCACAAGGCAAGGCCGAGTACGTCTCGCTGTGGGCCGGGCAGGCTGCCGGCCTTGCGACTGGCGAACCCGCCGGCGCAATCGTGCGCCGGCTGCAGCGCGAACTCGAAGAACTTCTGTAGGAGCCCATCGTGGAAGCCGTCAACCCCACCGTCATCAACCTGATCATCTTCGTGCTTGCCATCTACGTCGGCTACCACGTGGTGTGGAACGTCACGCCAGCGCTGCACACGCCGCTGATGAGCGTCACCAATGCGATCTCGGCGATCATCATCGTCGGCGCGATGCTGGCGGCGGCGCTCACCGAAACCGGACTCGGGAAGAGCATGGGCGTGCTGGCCGTGGCGCTGGCGGCGGTCAACGTCTTCGGCGGCTTCCTGGTCACGCGGCGGATGCTGGAAATGTTCAAGAAGAAGGCGCCGAAAGCCGTGAAAGGCGAGAAGTGAAACGTGAAACGTCGAGGAAGCCCGCAATAGCCCGCCTTTCACATTTCACCCTTCACGTTTCACCGGCCCGGAGGGCCAAAGCATGAGCCTGAACGTCGTCATCCTGCTTTACCTGGTCGCCTCGGTGTTCTTCATCCAGGCCCTCAAGGGCCTGTCGCATCCGACCACCTCCCGCATCGGCAACGTGTTCGGCATGGTCGGCATGGCCATCGCGATCATCACCACCGTGGCGCTGGTCTACAAGCTGGCGCCGCAGATGGCCACCGTCGGCATGGGCTGGATCCTCGTCGGCCTGGTGGTCGGCGGCGGCATCGGCACCTACATCGCGCGCACGGTCGAGATGACCAAGATGCCCGAGATGGTCGCCTTCATGCACTCGATGATCGGCCTGGCGGCGGTGTTCATCGCCATTGCCGCAGTCGCCGAGCCGTGGGCGTTCAACATCGTCGAGCACGGCGGGCCGATCCCGCTCGGCAACCGGGTCGAACTGTTCATCGGCGCGTTCGTCGGCGCGATCACCTTTTCCGGGTCGGTGATCGCCTTCGGCAAGCTGGCCGGCCGCTACAAGCTGCGCGTGTTCAAGAGTGCGCCGGTCATTTTCCCGGGCCAGCACATGCTGAACCTGGCGCTGGCCATTGCCATGCTGGTCTTCGGCCTGTGGTTCGCCGGCACGCAGCAGTGGCTGCCGTTCTGGGCGATGCTGGCGATCGCGTTCGTGCTCGGCGTGCTGATCATCATCCCGATCGGCGGCGCCGACATGCCGGTTGTGGTGTCGATGCTGAACAGCTACTCGGGCTGGGCCGCGGCGGGCATCGGCTTCTCGCTGAACAACTCGATGCTGATCATCGCCGGCTCGCTGGTCGGTTCATCGGGCGCGATCCTGTCGTACATCATGTGCAAGGCGATGAACCGCTCGTTCTTCAACGTGATCCTCGGCGGCTTCGGCCAGGAGGGCGGCGAAGCGGCAGCGGCCGGAGAGCAGCGTCCGGTGAAGTCCGGTTCGCCGGACGATGCCGCCTTCATGTTGGCCAATGCGGAGAGCGTGGTGATCGTGCCCGGCTACGGGCTGGCCGTGGCGCGCGCGCAGCATCCCCTGAAGGAACTCGCCGACAAGCTGATCGAGAAAGGCATCCAGGTGCGCTATGCGATCCACCCGGTCGCGGGGCGCATGCCCGGGCACATGAACGTGCTGCTGGCCGAGGCCGAGGTGCCCTACGACCAGGTCTTTGAGATGGAAGACATCAATTCCGAGTTCAGTGACACCGACGTCGTGCTGGTGCTGGGTGCCAACGACGTCGTCAATCCGGCCGCGAAGGACCCGAAGTCGCCGATCGCCGGCATGCCGATCCTCGAGGCCCACAAGGCGCGGCAGATCATCGTCAACAAGCGTTCGATGGCCGCCGGCTATGCCGGGCTGGACAACGAGCTTTTCTACATGGACAAGACCATGATGGTCTTCGGCGACGCCAAGAAGGTCGTCGAGGACATGGTCAAGGGGGTCCAGTGACGGCCGAGGGCCGCCGTGGCCGCGAGCGGCCCGACGCCCGGGTTCAGGCCTTGGCCTGCCCCGACTTGCTCTCGCAGGTACTCCAGCCGAACGGCAGGTAAGCCAGACAGAAGCGGAACAGTCCGGTGGCGAGTACCAGGACGCCGATGTAGCCCCAGGGACCGATGACGTTCAGCGCCGCAAGAACGATCAGCAGCGCGCCGATGGCGATGCGCAGGATGCGGTCGATGCCGCCTACGTTGGCTTTCATGGTTTCCCTCCAAGGAAGCGCCGGACGAGATTGTCGTCCATAAAACTAACGTTAAGCCGCTGACGGCAGGCTGTCAGTGACCTTCGTCACGGAAAGAGCGGGCCGCCGGCGGATCGGCCAGGGGCGATCGGATATTCCTCGGCAGCGGCATGGCGTGCGCGACGCTGTAAGCGGGACATCAACCGACGGACTTTTTTCTTGTCAGCTCAGGGCGTCGTCCGCCGGTATGGCAAGCTTGGAGCGCGAACCGAAGTCGACCGGAGACTGCAGATGAATCCCGAGCAAACCCGAGCGGTGCTCGCCATCACCCTGATGGCCGCCTACGCCGATGGCCACAAAGCGGATGCCGAGCGCGACGAAATCCGCCGCGTGGCCGAGGCGCTTGGCGCCGAAGCCGGCGACCTGAATCTCCCCTCCCTCTACCAGGACGTGCTGCTGAAACGCATCGATGTGGCGAGGGCTGCAGTGATGCTGGAGAGCAGGGAAACGCGCCAGCTCGCCTTCGAACTGGCGGTGGGCGTCTGCGATGCCGATGGCCTGCGCAACGAGCAGGAGACGCGGTTCCTCGCCAATCTTGGCACGGAGCTCGGCCTGACGCCGCCGCAGATGGCCGAGCCGGCTGCCGTTGCCGATGCGCTCGTCACCCTGCCATTGCCGGTGACGACCGAGCCGGCCAAAGTAGCGCCCGGGGGGCCGGCACAGACGAAAGAGGAGCCCGTCGTGGCGAGCGTGGCTGCCGACAGCGCGGAACTGGACAAGCTGATCATCAACGCCGCGATCCTGAACGGCGCGCTCGAGCTGCTGCCGCAATCGATGGCCTCGATGGCGATCATCCCGCTGCAGATGCGCATGGTGTACCGGATCGGCAAGGCGCACGGCTACGAACTCGACCGCGGTCACATCAAGGACCTGCTGGCGGCCATGGGCGTCGGGCTCACGGGGCAGTACCTGGAGGAGATCGGCCGCAAACTGATCGGCGGCCTTTTTGGCAAAGTGGCTGGACGCATGGCTGGCGGGCTGGTGCGCGGCGCCACCGGTATGGCCTTCTCGTTCGCCACCACGTATGCGCTGGGCAAGGTTGCGGTGCGCTACTACGCTGGTGGGCGAACGATGAGCACGCAGATGCTGAAGGATGCCTTCGACGGCATGGTGCAGGAGGCGCGCGGACTGCAGGGCCGCTACCAGCCGCAGATCGAACAGCACGCGCGCAGCATCGACGTGAACCGAATCGTGCAGATGGTTCGCGAGAGCTGATCCGCGAGCCGATGGACACGCCGCGGCTACGGGTGCCCGAAGAATGCGGGCCGGTCGACCTGGAGCGCCGCTTTGCCGGCGTCGCGCGGTTGTACGGGGAGGCGGGCGTGGCACGGCTGCGCGCAGCGCGGGTGGCGGTGGTCGGAATCGGCGGCGTCGGCTCTTGGGCCGCCGAGGCGCTGGCGCGAAGCCACGTCGGCGCGATCTCGCTGATCGATCTTGACCACATTGCCGAGAGCAACACCAACCGGCAGATCCACGCGCTCGGCGACGCCTATGGTAAGGCCAAGGTGCTGGCAATGGCCGAGCGAATCGTGGCCATCGACCCCTCGTGCGCGGTGCAGGCGGTTGACGCCTTCGTCGACCCCGACAACGCCGCGGCATTGGCCACGGGCCACGACATGGTGCTCGACTGCATCGACCAGGTCAGCGCCAAGGCCGCGTTGATTGCGGCTTGCCGCGTTCAGGGAATCGCCGTTGTCACCTGCGGTGCGGCGGGGGGCCGCCTCGATCCGACCCGCCTGCGGCACGACGATCTTGCGCGCGCGAACGGCGATCCCCTGCTGGCCAAGGTCCGCTATCGCCTGCGCCGGCATCACGGGTTTCCGCGCGAAAGCGGCGGCCGGGTGCGAAGGTTCGGGGTCGCGGCGATATATTCCGATGAGCCGATCCGCGTGCCGCAGGACTGCTCGCCGCAGGCGCGGCTGGCCTGCGCCGGCTTCGGGTCGACGGTTGCCGTGACTGGGGCGATGGGATTTGCCGTCGCGGGGGTGGCGTTGCAGCATCTTGCACGCATGTCGGGCCGCCTCGACGGGGCTTGATGACCATCAACTGCGGCGGACGTCGGCCGCTTAGCATGAATTGCACGTCGCGGAGAAACCGACATGTTCAAGAAGATTCTGCTGCCGACCGACGGGTCCGAGCTTTCCGCCAAGGCGGCGCAGGGCGCGCTGAAGATGGCGAGCGAGTTGGGTGCGGCGGTGGTCGGACTGACGGTCGTCGAGCCGTACTCGTACTCGACTCTCTCCGAGTATCGTCCAGAGACGCTCGAGGCGTTCGAGGCGCGCAACGCCCAGGCGGCCGAGCAGAGGCTGGCGCCGGTCGTGCAGGCCGCCAAGGACGCCAAGGTCCCGTGCGAAACGGTGACCGTCAAGTCGTTCTCGCCTTATGAGGCGATCATCGAAACCGCCGGCAAGAAAGGCTGTGACGTCATCTTCATGGCCTCGCATGGACGGCGCGGATTGAGTGCGGTGCTGCTCGGCAGCGAGACACAGAAGGTACTGACGCACTCGACGATTCCGGTCTTGGTGTATCGCTGATACACCACCTGTGGCGGGCATCGAGCCCGCCTTCGGACGGGCCAGCCACCGGGAGGTGCCTGGCCCTCCGTCTTTATGGCGGTCGTCGTCGCGCGGATGCTAGATGCTCTTTTCCCGCCCGGCCCAGAACGGCGCGCGCATCTCGCGCTTGAGCGTCTTGCCGGCCGCGCTGCGCGGGAAGTCCTTCATCACCAATACGCGCGCCACGCGCTGGTAGCGCGCCGCGACGTGGGTGTTGATCCATTCGCGCAATTCGTCTTCGGTGGCGTGCGCATCGGCGTGCAGGATCACCGCGGCCACCGGCGTCTCGCCCCACTTCTCGTCCGGCACGCCGAACACGGCGACCTCGGCCACCGCCGGATGTCGGGCGGCGATCTCTTCGACGTCGCGCGGGTAGACCTTCACGCCGCCCGAGTCGATCATGTCCTTCTTGCGGTCGACCAGGTTCAGGTAGCCCTCATCGTCGACGAAGCCCATGTCGCCGGTGAGCAGCCAGCCGTTGCGGATCGCCTTTTCGGTGAGATCCGGGCGGTTGTGATATCCGCTCATCATGATCGGGCCACGGCCGACGATTTCGCCGATCTCGCCGGTCGGTACGTCGGTGCCATCCTCGCGCACGATGCGCATCGAGAAGAAGGGCGGCGGGACGCCGACCGAGCCCGCCTTGCGCACGGAGTCAGTGACGTCGAGGATGGTGACGAAGCCCTCGGTCAGCCCGTACAACTCGTAGAAACGGCCCGGCAGCAGGCGATTGAGCCGCTCCTTCTGCTCCTGGTGAAGCGGCGCGCCGAGCGACAGGATCATCTGCAGCGAGGCGAGTTTCTCCGCCGCGAAGCCCGGGGCGTCGAGCAGCGCGACGATCTGCGCCGGAACCATCATCGTGTGCGTGACCCGGTGGCGCTCGATCAGATCGAGCGCCTCGCCGGCGTCGAACTGCCGCGCCAGCACGTAATGCGCGCCAAGGTGGAAGCACGGCATCAGCGTCACGTAGGCGCCATTGAAGACGATGGCCCCGGTGTGCAGCACCACCGACTCCGGCGTCATCCGCCACGCTGCGCCCATCAGCAGCGCATACATCGCGCGCACGAAGTGCGTGTGCATGATCCCCTTCGGCATGCCGGTGGTGCCGCTGGTGTACATGATGTTGAACAGGTCATCCTGCTTCGCCGTCACGCGCGGCGGCGAGTCCGGGGACGCCGAGCGCAGTTCGGCCAGGCTGAAACAGCCGGGCTCCGCGCCGTCGACGAGCACGATCCGACGGCGCAGCACCTGCGGCAGCTCGTCGCGGATCGAGTCGATTACCGGCAGCATCGACACCTGGGTGACCAGCGCGGCCGCCTGTGAGTCGGCGAGCAGCGCGCGCAGCCCCGGGCCCATCAGCAGCGGCGACAGTGGCACGTTCACCGCGCCGAGCGAAGGCATGGCGAACGTCAGTTCGACGAGTTCGCGGCAGTTGCCGAGCAGGCTCGCCACCTTGTCGCCGTGCCGGATGCCCAGGCCGGCCAGCGCGTTCGCCGTGCGGTTCACGCGCTCGGCGAACCGGGCGTAGGTGTGCGTGGTCCCGTTGAAGGTCAGCGCCGGTGCTGCGGCGCGGAAGTGCGCCTGACGGTTGATCAGCGAAGCCAATTCGAGCATTGTTCCCTCCGGAAAGCGATCCGGACGGCAGAAGTTTGCCGCTTGCGGCGGCGGACGCAAGTACGATCGGGCGCGGTTTGCGCTCGGTCAAGCGCGCCGGGAGGCCGCCGCCTTACCTTTTCGCCGTCAACACGGTTGGAGAACACCATGAGCCAGGCCGCGCCCAAGACGCGACACGACGACATTTTCGTCGGTTTCAAGCCGATCGACGATCTGCACCACGAATTCCAGGCGATCGTCGACGCGCTGAACGACCCGGCCGAGGCCGACTATGGCGAGCACCTGCTGGCGCTGCACGAGCACATGCTCCGCCACACCGCGCTCGAAGAGCAGTACATGCTGCAGGAGAACTACCCGCACTACGGAGTGCACAAGCGCGAGCACGACCGTTTCGTCGAACGGCTCGCCGAGATGCGGCGCCGTTTCGACGCCGGCGACGTCGACGGTGTGCGGCACTACGCGCAGGAACTGATGGGCTGGTTCGCCGCCCACGCGCATAACCAGGACGCGCCGCTGGCGGCTTACCTGAAGGGCGAGTCAGGCGCGCGCTGAGGGGAACCGCGCCTGCGCGCTCATCCCTGTCGGACGTGCCGGCCTTTCAGGCCGGAATCCACAGCACCGGCAGATCGGGCAGTGTGCGAAAGATCCGCGACAGCGAACCGTCGGTGACGAGCATCGTCGCCTTATCGATGTCCGGTGCCAGGTAGCGGTCACGCTCGAGCGCCGGGCACCGTTGCCGTACCAGCGCGTGCGCGGTTTCCAGCGCCGGCGAACTTTCCAGCGGACGAAGGAACTCGATGCCCTGCGCGGCGGCAAGCAGTTCGATGCCGAGCACGTGCGCGGTGTTGCCGATCATGGGCAGCAGGCGCCGCGCCGCAAAGGTCGCCATGCTGACGTGGTCCTCCTGGTTGGCGGAGGTCGGCAGGCTGTCGACGCTGGCCGGGTGCGCCAGGGACTTGTTCTCGCTGGCCAGCGCCGCGGCGGTGACATGCGCGATCATGAAGCCGGAGTTCAGGCCCGGCTCGCGCGCGAGAAACGGCGGCAGGCGCGATACGCCGGTGTCGATCAGCATCGCGATGCGCCGCTCGGCAATCGCGCCGACCTCGGCAATCGCCACGGCCATCGCGTCGCACGCAAGTGCGACCGGCTCGGCGTGGAAATTGCCGCCGGAGATCATTGCGCCATCGGCCGAGAAGACCAGCGGGTTGTCGGTCACCGCGTTCGCTTCACGCAGCAGCACCAGCGCCGAGTGACGTAGCTGATCGAGGCAGGCGCCGACGACCTGCGGCTGGCAGCGCAGGCAGTAGGGATCCTGAACGCGGTCGTCGCCCTCGCGGTGCGAGGCGCGGATTCCGCTTCCGGCGAGCAGGGCGCGGTAGTACTGAGCCACGTCGATCTGGCCCGGCTGACCGCGCAGTTCGTGGATGCGCGGGTCGAACGGGCCGTCGCTGCCGCGGGCCGCGTCGACCGTCAGCGCGCCGATGACCAGTGCTGCTTCGAGTACCGGCTCGAAGGTGAGCAACGCATGCAGCGCAAGCGCCGTGGACGTCTGTGTCCCGTTGATCAGCGCCAGCCCTTCCTTCGCCTGAAGCCGCAGCGGCTCGATCCCGGCCGACGCGAGCAGCGGCGCTGCCGGCGAGCGGCGGCCGTCGACGAGGAATTCGCCTTCGCCGATCAGGGCCAGCGTCATGTGCGCCAGCGGTGCCAGGTCGCCCGAGGCTCCCACAGAGCCCTGGCTCGGTACGTACGGCACCAGGCCGGCGTTGTGCACCTTGACCAGCGTGTCGATGACCTGCAGTCGTACGCCCGAGAAGCCGCGCGCCAGGCTGGCGGCCTTGAGCGCCATCATCAGCCGGACCACGGCCGGCTGCAGCGGTTCGCCGACCCCCACGCTGTGCGAGCGGATCAGGTTCAGCTGCAGCGCGGCGAGATCCGCCTCGCTGATCTTCGTCGACGCGAGCTTGCCGAAACCCGTGTTGACGCCGTAGACGGCGGCCGAGCCGGCCGCCGCGCGCTGCACGACCGCCGCGCTGGCGGCGACCGCCGCATGCGCGGCCGGGTCGACCTCGATTGGCACGCCGCCGGCATGGATCGCCTGCAGGTCTTCGAGGCGCAATGCGCCGGGGATCAGTTTCATGGGTTCGGAAAGGAAGAGCATTTGCCACGGATTAACACGGATGAACACGGATCAAGGATCCGTTCAATCCGTGTAATCCGTGAAATCCGTGTCAAGAGGGGTCAGCGGCCCAGCATCGGCATGTTCACACCCTGCTCGCGGGCACAGGCGATCGCGTCTTCGTAGCCGGCATCGGCGTGACGGATCACGCCCATGGCCGGATCGTTCCACAGTACGCGTTCGATGCGACTTGCCGCGGCCTCGGTGCCGTCGCAGACGATGACGACGCCGGCATGCTGCGAATAGCCCATGCCCACGCCGCCGCCGTGATGCAGGCTGACCCAGGTGGCGCCGCCGGCGGTGGCGACCAGCGCATTGAGAAGCGGCCAGTCGGAAACGGCGTCCGAGCCGTCACGCATCGCTTCGGTTTCGCGGTTCGGGCTGGCCACTGATCCGGAGTCGAGGTGATCGCGGCCGATCACGACCGGCGCCTTCAGTTCGCCCGATTTGACCATCTCGTTGAACGCCAGCGCGGCGCGGTGCCGCTCACCGAGCCCGATCCAGCAGATGCGCGCCGGCAGACCCTGAAAGGCGATGCGGCCTTCCGCCATGTCGAGCCAGCGATGCAGGTGGGCGTCGTCCGGAAACAACTCCTTCAGTTTGGCGTCGGTCTTGCGGATGTCGTCGGCATCGCCCGACAGCGCCACCCAGCGGAACGGTCCCTTGCCGCGGCAGAACAGCGGCCGGATGTAGGCCGGCACGAAACCCGGAAAGTCGAAGGCGTCCTTGACGCCCTGGTCGAACGCGACCTGGCGGATGTTGTTGCCGTAGTCCACCGTCGGCACGCCCATGCCCTTGAAGGCGAGCATTGCCTGCACGTGCACGGCGCAGCTTCTGGCCGCCGCCTCCGTCAACGCCGCGTGCTGCGCGCTGTCGGCCTGGGCGGCGCGCCATTGCTCGACCGTCCATCCAGCGGGCAGATAGCCGTTGACGAGGTCGTGCGCCGACGTCTGGTCGGTGACCAGATCCGGCCGGATGCCGCCGGCCCGTGCGCGCCGAACCAGTTCCGGCATCACCTCGGCAGCGTTGCCGAGCAGGCCGATCGACACCGCCTTCTTCTCGGCTGTGTATTTCTCGATTCTTGCCAGGGCATCGTCGAGGCTCGTCGCCTGTTCGTCCAGGTAGCGCGACCGCAGGCGGAAGTCGATGCGGCTTTGCTGGCACTCGACGTTCAGCGACACCGCGCCCGCAAAGGTGGCGGCCAGTGGCTGCGCGCCGCCCATGCCGCCCAGGCCGGCGGTGAGAATCCACTTGCCGGCGAGGCTGCCACCGTAGTGCTGGCGACCGGCCTCGGCGAAGGTTTCGTACGTGCCCTGCACGATGCCCTGGCTGCCGATGTAGATCCACGAGCCGGCCGTCATCTGCCCGTACATCATCAGGCCCTTGCGGTCGAGTTCGTTGAAGTGCTCCCAGGTGGCCCACTTCGGCACCAGGTTCGAGTTGGCGATCAGCACGCGCGGCGCGTCGGGATGCGTGCGCAGGACCGCGACCGGCTTGCCGGACTGCACCAGCAGCGATTCGTCCTCGGCGAGTTCGCGCAGCGCCTTCAGGATCGCCTCGAAGCAGTCCCAGTCGCGCGCGGCCTTGCCGATGCCGCCGTAGACCACCAGCGCATCCGGGTTCTCGGCCACTTCGGGATCGAGGTTGTTCTGGATCATCCGGTACGCGGCTTCGATCTGCCAGTTGCGGCAGGTGAGCGCGGCTCCGCGCGGGGCGCGCACCGGGCGCGGGCGGGCGATCTTCGGGGAGGAAAGGTCGGTCATCAGCAGCCCTTATGGCTCGACAGGAGAGTGGGCTGACTCTACTTGTCTAGACAACCATAGTCAAGGGCCTGTGCGGA
>JAHEDN010000037.1 GCA_024641225.1 Burkholderiales bacterium
CGAGGGCCGGCAGGAATACATCCAGCTGCTGTACCTGCCGGCCAAGGCGCCGTTCGACCTGTGGGACCGCCAGAGCCGGCACGGCATCAAGCTTTACGTCAGGCGCGTGTTCATCATGGACGACGCCGAGCAGCTGATGCCGGTATACCTGCGCTTCGTGCGCGGCGTGATCGACTCGTCCGACCTGCCGCTGAACGTCTCGCGCGAGATCCTGCAGGAGTCGCGCGACGTGAAGGCGATCCGCGAGGGTTCGACCAAGCGCGTGCTCGGCCTGCTCGAGGACCTGGCCGAGAACCGCAAGGACGATTATGCGAAGTTCTGGGCCGAGTTCGGCCAGGTGCTGAAGGAAGGCATCGGCGAAGACCAGGCCAACAGGGACCGCATCGCGAAGCTGCTGCGCTTCTCGACCACGACGCACGAAGCACAGGACGTATCACTGGCTGACTACGTCGGCCGGATGAAGGACAAGCAGAAGGCGATCTACTACGTGACCGCCGACACGCTGGAGGCGGCGAAGAACAGTCCGCACCTCGAGGTGTTCCGCAAGAAGGACGTCGAGGTGCTGCTGCTGGCCGACCGCATCGACGAGTGGATGCTCGGTTTCCTGAACGAGTTCGAAGGCAAGCCGCTGGAGTCGATCGCCAAGGGCGACCTCGACCTCGGCGAACTGGCCGACGCTGCCGAGAAGGAACAGCAGGCCAGGGTCGCCGACGAATACAAGGAGCTGGTTGGCAAGGTGAAGGAGGCGCTCGGCGACCGCGTCAAGGACGTGCGCGTGACGTTGCGGCTGACCGACTCGCCGGCCTGCGTGGTGGCCGATCGCGACGCGATGAGCGGGCACCTGGCGCGGCTGCTAAAGGCGGCCGGGCAGAAGGCCCCGGACTCCAGGCCGATCCTCGAACTGAACCCGCACCATGCGCTGGTGCAGCGGCTGAAGACGGAGGACTCGAAGCTCGCCGAGTGGTCGGCGCTGCTGCTCGAGCAGGCGGTGCTTGCCGAAGGCGGCCAGCTCGATGACCCTGCCGCGTTCGTCCGCCGGGTCAACGCGCTGCTGATCGACGCGGCGAAGTGACCTCGGCCGGGGCGCGGCGCGGCGCGCGGAGCGACCAGCGTGCCGCCGCGGTGCCCCGCTCGCCGGTGCTGCGCGGCTTCGCGCCGATCGTCGACCGGCACACCGAGACGCTGATCCTCGGCAGCTTCCCGAGCGAGGCGTCGCTCGCCGCCGGCCAGTACTACGCGCATCCGCGCAACCAGTTCTGGCCGCTGCTCGGCGCCGTTCTCGACGAGCCGCTGACCGAACTGGCCTACGCCGAGCGCGCCGCGCGAGTGCTGGCGCATGGGGTCGGCATCTGGGACGTGCTCGATATTTGCCGCCGCCCGGGCAGCCTCGATGCGCACATCCGCGACCCGCGTCCCAACGACTTCTTGGCGCTGCGCCAACTGGCGCCGAAATTGCATTTGGTGCTGTTCAACGGGGGAACTGCCGGACGCTTCGCGCGGCAGTTCGTCGCCGCGGGCTTTGCCACGGCGGTGCTTCCGTCGAGCAGTCCGGCCCACGCCGGGCGCAGTTTCGAGCAGAAGCTGGCGCTGTGGCGCTCCGCGATGCGGGCGCCCCGTTGAGCAGCGGCCGCTCCGCCCGGGACGGCGCGGCGCACCGCCGCCTGTCGCCGCTGGTGACGCTTTCCGAAGAGGGCGGCGTGCGCTACCTGCACTTCGGCACCGAGTGGGTGCAGGGGGCGATGCGCATCGGCCGGCCGTGGCAGATCGAGCTCGAATACCAGCAGCAGATGATGGCGCCGCTGCTGTTCCTGCACGAGCCGGCGCGGGTGCTGCAGCTTGGCCTCGGCGCGGCCGCATTGGCGCGCTTCTGCTGGCGGCATCTGCCGAAGGCCGAGGTGTGGGTGGTCGAGATCAGCGAGGAGGTCGTCGCCACCGCGCGCCGCTGGTTTTCGCTGCCGGCCGACGACGCACGACTCTCGCTGCTGATCGACGATGCCCGTGCCGTCGTGTCGCACCCGCGCCTGCGGCGCAGCGTCGACTGGCTGCAGGTCGATGTGTATGACCGCGCGGCGCGCGGGCCCGTGCTCGACGATGCGGCTTTCTATCTGGCCTGCCGGCGTGTGCTGCGCGCACCCGGCATCGCCGCGTTCAACCTTTTTGGCCGCGGCTTCGACGCCAGCTTCGCGCGCATCGCATCGGCCTTCGACGACCGCGCGCTGGTGCTGCCGGAGGCGGAGGCCGGCAACCGCATCGTGCTCGCCTTCAATGGGCCGCCTCTCGCCGCGGCCTGGTCGGCGCTATACCAGCGGGCGCGGGAAATCGAGCAGCGGTACGGACTGCCGGCGCGCAAGTGGGTGTCCGGCCTGCGCAGCGGCTACGAGCCGGGCAGCGGATTTGGTGTCTGACGGGTAGTCCGAAGGCGGTACGGACGTCGGCCGATCCCCGTTGCTGTCGCCTGCTTACAATGCGCTCAGTGCGCGCGCCGATGGAAATGGAGGTTGTTTGTCGTCGTTCTGGGGGCCGATGCGGCTCGAAGTGAACCCGCGCCAGGGTAGTCACCGGGTGTAATCATCGGATGTCGAGCCAGCACACGCCACTGCCGAACCTGTCGCCGCCGCAGGCAGCGGAACTGCTGCGGGGGGGCGCCGCCTTGTTCGCGGAGCAACTCTCATCGGCGCTGCCGGGCATGTTGGCGCCGGCGCTCGAGCATCTGGCATCCCGCTCTGCCAAGGACGCGGGCGTGATGGGCGTGCGGCAACTGCTCTCGTCGGGCCGCGACGAGTTGCGTCGCAAGTTCTCCGAGAAGCTGAAGGAAGAGCAGAAGGAAGCCCTCGGCCGCCTGCTTGCGCGCGACAACGCGGCGCGCAGCGCGCCACCGAAGTTCACCGCGGATTCGCTGAGCCTGGTCGACGATGATGCGGACGAGTCGGCCAACATCACGGCCAAGGTGGCGCGGCGCATACGCGGTGCCCTCGAGTCCGCCTCGAGCGACATTCAGACTATCACCGGGCACCTGACGGGCAAGGAAACGGTTCACCACGAGCGCGACCCGTTCGCGCCGGACGCGTGCGTGAAGGCGCTCCTCGATGCCGCCAGCGACCAGGGACTTGAGCCGACCGGATGGGAAGCGCTGGCCGGTGCCTTCGAGGCACCGATGACCGAGGCGCTCAGGCAGACCTACGAATCGCTGCGCGAGCACTTCCGGCGACATCACGTCAGCGCCGGCGAGATCCGCAAGGCGAAGGCGGCCCGGCAGGCGCTCGGCCGGTCGGGGCTCGGACCGCCGACACTGGGGCCCACCACACGTGGATCGGCGGCCGAGCGCCCGGGCGAGCAGCGCCCGGGATGGCTGGACACGTTCTCTCGCGTCCAGCCGGTCCAGCCTCCGGGGGCAGGCGCCGGCGGCGGATCCGGCCTGGCGGGAGACGGCTCCGGGGCTGCGGGCGGCGGGGCCGGGGCTGCGGGTAGCGGGGCCGGGGTGCCCGGCGGGCCGGCATGGCCACCTGCCGTCGATGCGCGGGCCTCGCTGGAAAACATCATCGGCCGCATGAGCGCGGCGGCGCACGGCGCGCCGATTCCGATTGCGCTGCCTGCCGCGGGCCGGCCGCCGCCGGACCTGATGGCGGCGATCAGCGAAATGCAGCGGCGCGGCGCGCAGGAAGTCGCTGCCGCGCAGGCTGCTGTCGCGTTCGCGGGGCCGACCACGCTCTCCGGCGCGACGGCGATCTCTGGCCCGGTGAGCATCGGCGGGGCGCAGGCGGGGGCCGTCGGGCTCGATCAGGGGCTGTGGCGCGAAGGGCTGCTGGCCAAGTCGACGCGCACGGTCGACAAGCTGACGATCGAGATCGTCGGCATGCTGTTCGAGCACGTGCTGCAGGACAACCAGGTGCCGGCAGAGATCAAGGCGGTGCTGTCGCGGCTGCAGTTTCCGGTCCTCAAGGTGGCGCTGACCGACGCCGATTTCTTTGCGTCCGGCGCGCATCCGGCGCGCCGCCTGATCGACCGGCTGGCGTCGACGGCCGTCGGCTGGGAGCCGTACGGCGACGAGAACCAGCGCTACAAGGCCGAACTCGAGCGCGTCGTGCAGCAGGTGCTCGAACGCTTCGACAAGGACGTCGGCGTCTTCGAGCAACTGCTCACCGATTTCGAGGAGTTCCTCGGCGAGATACCCGCCCGCGAGACGGATCCGATCGCCCGCGCCAAGCGCGCCCTCGAAGAGGCCGAGAAACGCGAGGTGCTGGTGATCAACACGACGATCCAGGTGCGGCGCGCTTTCGAGAATGTCGAACTGGAGCCGTATCTGCGCGAGTTCATGGTCGGGCCGTGGGTGCAGGCGCTGGTCAGCGCGTCGCTGCGCGACGAGCAGACACCGGGCTTCTCGAACGCCTTCCGGCAGGTGATTCACGACGTGGTGTGGAGCGTGCAGCCAAAGGTGTCGGCTGACGAACGCAAGCGCCTGGTGGGGATCATTCCCGGGATGACGCGAGTGCTGCGCGACGGCCTGGCCCTGATCCAGATGAGCGAGAACGACCAGCAGGCGTTCCTCAAGCAGCTGATGGCATCGCATGCCGTTGCCGTGCGGCCGGTCGACCAGGCGACCTACATCAAGTCGCGCGTCGCCACCGGCGACATGCGACAGAAGCTCGACCAGATGCAGCTCACCGGCTCGTTCCCGATGAGCGCCCCGAGCGGCGGTGTCCACGTCAGCGCCAACGCGGTGAAGCGCGCGGCCGCGGCCCACGCGGCGCCGCTGGAAATCGCCGAGCCGATCGCCAATGCGACGCCGCTGAGCTTCGATCAGGACGCCGACTACGACGCGGAGATCGCCGGCTGGCAGCGCGGCAGCTGGTTCAACCTGCACGACGGCAAGCAGACGGTCAAGGTGAAGCTGCGCTGGATCAGTCCGCTGCGCACGCTGTTCATGTTCAGCGGCGGCGAGGAAAAGAATGCGCGGGTGCTGTCGCCGGAAACGATCAAGTCCTACCTGAGGCAGGGCTGGCTCAAGCCGCTCGAATCGGAGCCGCTGATGAAGCGGGTGGTGGAGCGCGTGGTCGGCGAATTCGAGCGCTCGCCGAAGCGAAGAGAGCAACTGGTCGAAAAGATCGGCGCCACCGAGGTGCCCAACCCGGCCGAGAAGGCCGACGCCCCCGAGGTGCCGAAGCTGCCGGACGCCTAGCGACGGCCCGCGTGGGCCGGGCGCCGAGGCGCGGGTGGATCCCCGCGTTCGCGAGAACGGCGCGACGGCATTGACTCTGCCTGCAGCGAGCAGCCCTGGCGGTGGATCCCCGCATTCGCGGGGATGACGCAGATGTCCCGGCGGGTCTCGACCGCCGGGACATCTGCGTCACTTGCTGAGCATGCGCATCGCGCGGGACAGGCCTTCGAGGGTCAGCGGGTACATGCGGTCGCCCAGCAGCTGGCGCACCAGCGCGATCGACTGCCGGTACTGCCATAGTCCCTCGGGCTCGGGGTTGATCCAGACGTGCCTCGGGAAGTGCTGCGTGAAGCGCTGCAGCCATACCGCGCCGGCCTCCGGATTGTTGTGCTCCACCGAACCGCCCGGCTGCAGGACCTCGAAGGGACTCATCGTCGCGTCGCCGACGAAGATCAGCTTGTAATCCGGGTTGTACTTGCGCAGCACGTCGACGGTGTCGAACTTCTCGGCGAAGCGGCGCCGGTTGTTGCGCCACAGCCGCTCGTAGACGCAGTTGTGGAAGTAGTAGAACTCGAGGTGCTTGAACTCTGCCTTGGTCGCCGAGAACAGCTCCTCGACGCGCTTGATGTGCTCGTCCATTGTGCCGCCGACATCGAGCAGCATCAGTACCTTCACGGCGTTGTGCCGCTCGGGTACCAGCTTGAGGTCGAGCCAGCCGGCGTTCCGGGCGGTCGATTCGATGGTGTCGTGCAGGTCGAGCTCGAGGTCGGCGCCTTCGCGCGCGAAGCGGCGCAGCCGGCGCAGCGCGACCTTGATGTTGCGCGTGCCCAGTTCGACCTGGTCGTCGTAGTCGCGGTAGGCGCGCGCTTCCCAGACCTTGACCGCGCTCTTGTTGCCCTTGCCGGGGCCGCCGATGCGGATGCCCTCGGGGTTGCGCCCGCCGTGGCCGAACGGCGAGGTGCCGCCCGAGCCGATCCACTTGTTGCCGCCGTGGTGCGCGCCGTCCTGCTCCTCGAGCCGTTTGCGGAACTCCTCCATCAGCCGGTCGAAGCCGAGCTTCTCCAGTCGCGCCAGCTCTTCCGGCGTGAACTCGCGCTCGAGGAGGTCCTTGAACCACTCGTCGGGGATCTCCCTGGTGATGCCGATGGTCGTCTGCACGCCGTTGAAGAACTCGCCGAAAGCGCGGTCGAACTTGTCGAAGTTCGCCTCGTCCTTGACCAGCGTGGCGCGCGACAGGAAGTAGAACTCGTCGATCGACGGCCCGATGACGTCCCTTTTCAGCGCCGCGAGCAGGGTCAGCAGTTCGTTGATCGACACCGGCAGCCGCGCGGCGCGCAGATGGTAGAAGAAGCCGATCAGCACGTCAGTGGCGCCCGGCCGCCCGCAGCCACTGACAGCCCCCTCGGGGGGGCGGCGAGCGAGTGCGAGCGCGGCGGTCGTTTCATCTCAGCCCCGCTGCCGCGCCAGCCGCAGCTCGAGATGGCGTTTCACGTCGCGCCATTCGGCGGCGAGGATGCTGTACAGCACCGTGTCGCGTACGGTGCCGTCGCGCCGCGCGGCGTGGTGGCGGATCACGCCGTCCTTCTTCGCGCCAAGCGCCTCGATCGCCGCCTGCGACGCGAAGTTGAAGTTGTCGGTGCGCAGTCCGACCACCTTGCAGCCCAGGGCCTCGAAGGCGTGGCCGAGCAGCAGCCACTTGCAGGCGGTGTTGACGTGCGTCTTCTGGCAGCGGCGCGCGTACCACGTGTAGCCGATCTCGACCCGGTCGATCGAAGGCACGATGTCGTGGTAGCGCGTCGAGCCGACGATGCTGTCGCTGGCCAGGTCGCGCACCGCCCACGGCAGCATGTGGCCGGCGTCCTGTCCGGCGTGTGCGGCCGAGATGTAGGCGTGCGCCTCCTCGGGCGACGGCACCGAGGTAAACCACAGCCGCCACAGCTCGCCGTCGCCCGCCGCGGCGACAAGTCCGTCGTGGTGCTCGCGCAGCAGCGGCTCGAGGCGCACGCCATGGCCTTCGAGGGTGACAGGAGCGGGGACGATCATGGGAAGAGGCAACCGGTCGTCGGACCTCGCCGGCATGCCGGCCTTGCCGCCCTCAGCGGTTCTGCCGCGCCATGAACACGAGCCGCTCGAACAGGTGCATGTCCTGCTCGTTCTTCAGCAGCGCGCCAGCCAGCGGCGGTACGAAAAGCTTGTCGTCCTTGGCGCGCAGCGCGTCGGGCGGAATCTGCTCGGCGACGAGGAGCTTGAGCCAGTCGAGCAGTTCGGATGTCGAGGGCTTCTTCTTCAGGCCCGGCACCTCGCGCAGCGCAAAGAACGTGGCCATCGCGTTGGCGAGAAGTTCGCGGCGCAGACCGGGGTAGTGAACGTCGACGATCGACTGCATCGTCTCCTTGGTCGGGAAGCGGATGTAGTGGAAGAAGCAGCGGCGCAGGAACGCGTCCGGCAGCTCCTTCTCGTTGTTCGAGGTGATCACCACCAGCGGACGGTGGCGGGCGCAGACCGTCTGCCGCGTCTCATAGACATAGAACTCCATCCGGTCGAGTTCGCGCAGCAGGTCGTTGGGGAACTCGATGTCGGCCTTGTCGATCTCGTCGATCAAGAGCACCGTCGGGGCTTCGGATTCGAACGCCTGCCACAGCACGCCGCGGACGATGTAATTGGCGATGTCGTGCACGCGCCCGTCGCCGAGCTGCGAGTCGCGCAGCCGGCTGACGGCGTCGTACTCGTACAGACCCTGCTGCGCCTTGGTCGTCGACTTGATGTGCCAGGCGAGCAGCGGCAGATCGAGCGCACGCGCCACTTCCTCGGCCAGCATGGTCTTGCCGGTACCCGGCTCCCCCTTGATCAGCAGTGGCCGCTGCAGCGTCAGCGCGGCGTTGACGGCGAGCTTCAGGTCGTCGGTGGCGACATAGGTGTCGGTGCCGTCGAAGCGGGCGGCGGCAGGGGAACGGGACATGAGCGACTTCCAGACGCGGAGACCGCATCCAGTATACGGAGGCGCGGCTGCAGGGCCGCCTGCGGCCGCAGGTTGGACTGGTCACGGAGGGCTCCGCTAGAATCCGCGCGTTTTTTTGCCGCCGCGGCCCGATCGGCATTCCGTCGCTTGCGGTTTCCGGCAATCCTCGACATGGACCTGCGCGCAATGAAGCGACTTCTTTTCGTACTGGCCGCTGCGGCCGCATCGACCGCACATGCGCAGCAGCCGGCCGCCGCCGGCGACGCCATGGCGGCCAAGCCGCACATTTCGATGTGCACCGGTTGTCATTCGATTCCCGGCTATCAGACGTCTTTCCCGCGCGTCTACCACGTGCCGAAGATCGCCGGCCAGTCGGCGGGCTACATCGAGGCGGCGCTGCGCGCCTATGCGAAGGGCGAGCGCAGCCACCCGACCATGACCGGCATCGCCAAGACGCTGACCGACAAGCAGATCGCAGATATCGCCGCCTACTACGCCGAGCGCGGCGCGGCGTCCAGATAAGCGGAGCGGAACCGATGAAGAAACAGATTCTCGTCGCGGCTTTTGCCGCCATCGCCGCCCAGGGCGCCGCTGCCGCCGACCCCGCCGCCGGCGCGAAGATCGCCGATGCGCAGTGCGCTGCCTGCCACGGCAAGGACGGCAAGACGCCGACCGACCCCAGCTATCCGAAGATTGCCGGCCAGTACCCGGATTACCTGCTGAAGTCGCTCAACGACTACCACACCGGTGGGCGCAAGAACGCGATCATGGGTGCGATCGCCAAGCCGCTGTCCAAGGCCGACATGCAGAACCTGGCCGCGTATTTCGGCTCGCTGCCGGGGCCGCTGACCCATCGCAAGTAGCGCGCTGGCCTGAATCGAAAGCGGGGGTCCCTAGCCGCTGTCGCCGGGCCGCCCCAAGACAGCGGCGTACCCCCCGTGGGGGGTGTGAGCGCAGCGAGCGGGGGGCGGCGAAGATCACGCGCCCGCTCTCACTGTGCTGCATGCCGCCTCAGGCAGTCGAGGTAAGCGGCGCCGATCGACTCGGCATCGGCCGGCAATGCGCTGCGCTGCGCGCTCCACACGATCTCGCCCAGGCACTCCATTGCTTGATGCGCGGCGCCGTGCTCATCGCCGGCGCGCTCGGCCAGCCGATGGAACGCGGCGACGATGCCCGGCGGCTGATCGATCGACAACTGTTCCTCGAGCGCGAGGTGCATCGACAGGTGCAGGAACGGGTTGGTCTGGCCGCGCTCGACGGTGAAGTCCTCGGCCAGCGCGCGCGCCTCGTCGGCGAGCCACGCGTGATACTCGGGGTGGACGGCAATCCACTTCAGCGCGGTGGCCTCGAGCGGCGTGAGTACGCTGCCCTCGGCGTGCTTGCGCCACACGGCACAGAAGAAGCGGCGCACATCATCGCGTGACGGATTGAACATGACGGCCTTGGTTTCGAGCGGATCGCGCGCACAACGGCAGGGGGCGCTCCTGGTGGCCGTATCCGCCGCCGCCTTCGGCGCGCTGCCGATCTTCGCCCGGCTGGCCTACGACGCCGGAGTCGACCTTTACGGCATCTTAGTGCTGCGCTTCGCGATCGGCGCCGCGGTGCTGGCGCTGATCGCCGTAGCGCGCGGCGCGCACTGGCCGCGCGGCAGGACCCTGCTGGCCGTGCTGGCGATGGGCGCGCTCGGCTACACGGGGCAGTCGTTCCTGTACTTCAGCGCACTCAAGCATGCCGACGCCAGCCTGGTGGCGCTGCTGCTGTATTCGTTTCCGTTCATCGTCGCTGTGCTCGCTGCGGTGTTTCTTGGCGAGCGCCTCGACGCCGCACGCGTCGCTGCCCTCGCGCTGGCCAGCGCCGGGATGGCGATGACCGTCGGCGGCGGCACGGGCCAGCCACTGGGCATTGCGCTCGGGCTGGGCGCTGCGCTCGTCTACGCCGTGTACATCGTCATCGGCAGCCGCGTCCTGCGCGACATCGACCCGATTGCCGCCAGCAGCCTGATCTGTGCAGCGGCGGCAGTCAGCTATGGCTTGCTCGCCGCAGGACGGACGCTTGCCGGTGCCGCCCCGAACTGGCCGGCGACAGCGGAGGGCTGGATGCCGGTGATCGCGCTGGCCCTGGTCAGCACCGTGCTGGCCATCGGCGCGTTCTTCGCCGGTTTGCGCCGCCTGGGCGCCACCTTGACGTCGGTGCTGTCCACGCTCGAACCGGTGGTCAGTGTGGCGCTGGCCGCAGCGGTCCTCGCGGAACGGATCAGCCCGCTGCAGGCGCTCGGAGGCGCCATCGTGATCGGTACTGCCATCTGGCTGGCGCTGCGGCCGGCGCCGCGCGCCTGACTGCTCAATCCGGCGCGGGTGTCTTCGGCCGGTACTCGCACCACGGCGCGATCGCGCAGCGCCAGCACTCGGGCTTGCGTGCCTTGCACACGTAGCGGCCGTGCAGGATCAGCCAGTGATGCGCGTCCTTGCGGAACTCGTCGGGGACGAATTTTTCCAGCCTGCGCTCGACCTCGTCGACGTTCCTGCCCGGCGCCAGCCCTGTTCGGTTGGCGACACGGAAGATGTGCGTGTCCACGGCGATCGTCGGCTCGCCGAAGGCGGTGTTGAGCACCACGTTGGCAGTCTTGCGTCCAACGCCCGGCAGCGCCTCGAGCTGCGCGCGGTCGCGCGGCACTTCGCCGTCGTGCTGGTCGAGCAGGATCTGCGCCAGCCGCGCCACGTTCTTCGCCTTGGTGCGGTACAGGCCGATGGCCTGGATATAGGGCACCAGTCCCTCCTCGCCGAGCGCGGCGATCGCTGCCGGAGTGCTTGCCGCCGCATACAGCCTGCGCGTGGCGAGATTGACACTGCGATCGGTCGCCTGCGCGGAGAGCACGACGGCGACCAGCAGCTCGAACGGCGTGCGGTACTCCAGCTCGGTCTTCGGAGCGGGGTTGGCGCTGCGCAGCTGCGCGAAGATCGCCTGCCGTTTCTGGGGATTCATCGGTGTTCGTTGGTCGCGGATTGCCGGCGCCGGGCGCGGGCACGTTCGATCGCGGCCCTCACTACGGCCTTCTTCCGGTCGACGTCCTCGGGCGCGAGGTCGTCGCGCGCGTCGAGTTCGTCGAGCTTGGCCAGTGCCTTCGCGGCGAGCCGCTCGTCGCGCTGCACCTGCTCGCGCACGAGGCGCAGCCGGCGCGCGTCGAAGCGCGCTCGCGCCGCATCGGCATCGGCGGTCGTCCACGCCCGCGGCGGCTCGACCGGCACCATCGCGATGCAGTCCATCGGACACGGCGGCAGGCACAGGTCGCAGCCCGTGCAGGCCGGGGCGAGCACCGTGTGCATCAACTTCGGCGCGCCGACGATCGCATCGACCGGGCAGGCCTGGATGCACAGCGTGCAGCCGATGCACAGCGGCTCGTCGATCACCGCCACGTGCAGCGGCTGCTCGGTGCCATTGGCTGGATTCAGAGGCAACTGCGGCCGATGCAGCAGTTCGGCGAGCCGGGCAATGCCAGCCGCGCTGCCGGGCGGGCACTGGTTGATCTGCGCCTGCCCGTCGGCAATCGCCTCCGCGTACGGACGGCAGCCCGTGTAGCCGCACTTGGTGCACTGGGTCTGCGGCAGCAG
>JAHEDN010000404.1 GCA_024641225.1 Burkholderiales bacterium
CAGCACCGAAAGAACCGCCAGGACGCCAAGCGCGGTTCGCTGTGGACCAAGATCATCCGTGAAGTGACCGTCGCCGCGCGCGATGGCGGCCCCGAGGCCGACATGAATCCGCGGCTTCGCCTCGCGCTGGACAAGGCGCGGCTGGGCAACGTGCCGAAGGACAAGCTGCAGGCGGCGATTGCGCGCGGCAGCGGCAAGCTCGAAGGCGTCACGTACGAGGAGATCCGTTACGAAGGCTATGGCATCGGCGGCGCGGCGGTGATGATCGACTGCATGACCGACAACCGCACGCGCACCGCCGCCGAAGTGCGCCACGCGCTGACCAAGCATGGCGGCAACCTCGGCACCGACGGTTCGGTGGCCTTCATGTTCAAGCACTGCGGCCAGTTCCTGTTCGCCCCCGGCACGTCGGAAGACAAGGTCATGGAGGCGGCGCTGGAGGCAGGCGCCGAGGACGTGCTCGCCAACGACGACGGCTCGGTCGAGGTGATCTGCGCTCCCGGCGATTTCGCCGCGGTCAGGGATGGACTGGAGAAGGCTGGCCTGTCGCCCGAAGTGGCGGAGGTCACGATGAAGGCCACCGCAGAGACCGCGCTCGCCGGCGACGACGCCGCCCGGATGCAGAAACTGCTCGATGCGCTCGACGACCTCGATGACGTGCAGGCGGTATACACGACGGGGGCGATGGATCAATGAAGATCCTCGTCATCGGCTCCGGCGGCCGCGAGCATGCGCTGGCATGGAGGCTGGCGCGCTCGCCGCGGGTCACCACCGTGCTCGTGGCGCCGGGTAACGGCGGCACCGCCCGCGGCACGACAGGACCGAGCGCGCGCATCAGGAACGTCAGCACCACCGACATCGACGCGCTGGCCGAGCTGGCAACGACGATGGGTGTCGCACTGACCGTGGTCGGCCCCGAGGCGCCGCTTGCGGCCGGCATTGTCGACGTCTTCCGCAGCCGCGGGCTGCGCATCTTCGGACCGACGCAGGCAGCCGCGCAACTCGAAAGCTCGAAGGACTTCGCCAAGCGCTTCATGAAACGGCACGGCATCCCGACCGCCGAATCCGAGACCTTCAGCGACGCAGCTGCCGCGCACGACTACGTGAACCGCCGCGGCGCGCCGATCGTCGTCAAGGCCGACGGACTGGCCGCCGGCAAGGGCGTGATGGTGGCGCAGACCTCGGCCGAGGCGCACGCGGCGATCGACGCAATGCTCGTCGACAACCGCATGGGCGATGCGGGTGCGCGGGTGGTGATCGAGGACTTTCTCGACGGTGAGGAAGCCAGCTTCATCGTGATGAGCGACGGCCAGCACGTGCTGGCGCTCGCCTCCAGCCAGGACCACAAGCGGCTGCGCGACGGTGACGCAGGACCGAACACCGGCGGCATGGGCGCGTATTCACCCGCGCCGATCGTGACGCCGACGATCCACGCCCGCGTGCTGCGCGAAATCATCCTGCCCACCGTGCAGGGCATGGCAGCAGACGGCATCCAGTACACCGGCTTCCTGTATGCCGGGCTGATGATCGATGCCAAGGGCAGTCCGAGCACCCTCGAGTTCAACTGCCGGATGGGCGATCCGGAGACGCAGCCGATCATGCTGCGACTGAAGTCGGACCTCGTCGATCTGATCGAGCATGCGCTCGACGGCACGCTCGACGAGGTCGAGGCCGAATGGGACCGCCGCACGGCGCTCGGCGTGGTGCTCGCCGCAGCTGGCTATCCGGATGTTCCGCGCAGGGGCGACCCGGTCATGGCACTGCCGAACGATACCGAGGACTGCGTCGTCTTCCACGCCGGCACGCAGCTCGTCGATGGGCAGCTCGTCACCAGCGGCGGGCGCGTGCTGACGGTGACCGCGCTCGGCGACAGCGTGCGCGCAGCGCAGCGGCGCGCCTACGACGCCGTCGCGCAGGTTCGCTTTGCCGGACAGCAGTACCGCACCGACATCGGCCATCGAGCCATGAACCGGCGGCCTCCCGCGACTCCGCGCGACTGATGCGCAGGCGAACCGGGTGAAGAGGAAGATGGCAGCGGCTGCGCCGCCTGTGAACCTCGCCCGGTCTGCTCTCGCAGGCGCTCCGGCGCCGGCACAGCCGCCGCAGGCGGAATCACCCTTCGCGGAAATCACGTGACCTACACCGTAGAGCAGCACATCGCCCTGAAGCGCGTTGCGGCGCTTGCACCCTCGCCCGATGGCCGCTGGCTGGCCGTGGTCGTGCAACGGCTCGGCCGCGATGGCGCCAAGTACGTGTCCGACCTGTGGAAGGTGCCGACCGACGGCTCGGCCGCCACGCAGTTGACGCGCGGAGACGCGAAGGACACGGCGCCGTGCTTCCGGCACGACGGCGCGCTGTGCTTTTTGTCCAACCGGCAACCGAACGAGGTCAAGCCTGACGAGGACGCCGAGAAGAGGATGCAGGTCTGGTGCCTGCCCGCCGAAGGCGGCGAGCCGGTGATGCTGACCGACGAGCCGCTTGGCATCGAAGGATTCCGCTGCGCGAAGAAGGCGGACCGCATGGTGCTGTTCGCGCCGGTGCTGACCGACGTACCGCACGACAGGCAGCGCGAGACCGCGGCCGAACGCAGAAAGAAGGGGCCGAGCGCGCGCCGCTATGCGCACCAGCCGGTGCGCCACTGGGATCACTGGCTGCACCAGAACGAGGACTTCGCCTTCACTCACGTGATTGCCTGCGACGGCGGCGGAGGCAGCCGCGTCGACCTCACGCCTGGCGCGCGCCACGAGTTCGCCATCGAGCCGCACCTCGACGTCTCGGCCGATGGTCGCTGGGTCGCAGTGACGAGGCAGACCCCGGGCGCGGACCGCGAACTGGACACGACGCTGCTGCTGATCGACATCGACACGCGCGAGCAGCGGATGCTGGGCGAGGCGTCCTGCGTGAACTTCGACGCACCGCTGTTCTCGCCCGATGGCCGCCACGTCGCCAGCACGCGGTCGTTCCGCAGCCCCAAGGTGGTCGTCCGGCCGCTGGCGGTGGTGATCGACGTGGCCAACGGCGGCATCCGCGAGCTGGCGGCGCACTGGGACCGCTGGCCGCACCTCGCCGACTGGAGCGCCGACGGCCGCCACCTCGTCGCCAGCGCCGATGATGATGGGATCACGGCGGTCTTCACCATCGACTGCACCGCGAACACCGTTGAACGCGTTTCCGCACCGGCTGTCGGCGGTGCGCATGCCGATCTCGCG
>JAHEDN010000405.1 GCA_024641225.1 Burkholderiales bacterium
GACGACGACCGGCGCGCGATCGACACGGCGATCGACTCGATGCGTGGCGACCTTCCGTCGCTGCCCGAGGACCCGTATCTGCTGTACAGCACCGGCACCGACTCCTCGCAGACCGCACGCGCCGGCGCACTGCCCTCGCCGGAAGAAGCGATCGAGGCGGTGACAGCCGCTGGCGCCGGACTGGACCTGGTCGGTGTGCTGGCCAGCGGGCCCGTTTTCTGCGGATTCGCAAGTTCCTTTGGCGCGCGGCACTGGCATGAAGTCGACAGCTTTCTGCTCGACTGGTCCGTTTACCAGCGCGGCGACAAGGCGGTGAAGGCGAGCTTCGCCGGACAGCAGTGGGATCGCGCGGACGTCGAGCGTCGCATCGAGGCGACGCGCGCGCAGCTGCCTTTTCTGGAGCGCAGCCCGCGCACGATTGCGCCGGGCGCATATCGCGCCTACGTCTCGCCGGCGGCCTTAGACGAACTGCTTTGGATGCTCAGTTGGGGCGGTGTCTCGGCCAAGGCGCAGCGCACGCAGCAGAGCACGATTCAGCAGCTCGTCGACGGCGAGGCGTCGCTTTCGGCGCAGGTCACGCTGCGCGAGAACATCGCGGGCGGACTGGCGCCGCCGTTCGACGAGGCCGGCTTCACGCGTCCGCAGGCGGTCGATCTGATCCGTGCCGGCCGCCATGCGGGCAGTCTGGTCAGCCCGCGCACTGCGCAGGAGTACGGGATCGACTCGAACGGCGCCGACGACAGCGAGTCGATGCAGGCGATGGAACTTGCCCCGGGCACCCTGCCACGCGCCGACGCGCTGCGCGCGCTCGACACCGGCGTGTACGTCGGCAACTTCCATTACCTGAACTGGTCCGACCGCAGCGCCGCCCGCATCACCGGCATGACGCGCTTCGCCACCTACTGGGTCGAGCGCGGCGAGATCGTCGCGCCGCTTTCGGTGATGCGCTTCGACGACAGCCTGTACCGGATGCTCGGCACCGAACTCGATTCGCTCGACGACGAGACCGACTGGATTCTGAACAGCGGAACGTACGGCGGCCGCTCCGTCGAAACCAGCCGCGTGCCCGGCGCACTTCTTAAAGCGTTGCGGCTGACGCTATAGCCGATTGTGGGTCAAGGGGCAGCGCACGGATCCGGACTCGCGCCATCCCCGGATCCTCTCGAATCGCTCACCTGACGGCAAAGCAATAGAACAGACCGTCGCCTCCGGTCGGCCGCACGGCCTCCTGGCTACAGCCGAGCGTCGGGTGCGCCGAGTTCCAGGAGACTGCCCACGGGTACTGAGGCGCCGGCCCTGCGCGGTCATGATGACCCGTCATCGCCGCACCTTCCTTTCCGCTTTTGGTCCAGTTGCCGCAGGTCATATCGGGAAAGGGAGCGCCGGGAAAGGCCGTGCCGTCGGGGCGCGAGCCGGTCAGCATGTCGTGCTTGTTTGGCTTCTCGGTTCGGCCGTTGACGATTTCGCCCTTCTCATTCAGCGCTGTTTCCTTGTTGAGGTTGCTGGCGGCCGAGTGCAGTTCTTCGACGTTTCTGGCGATCATCACGCCTTTGGCGTTGTGCCACGGTCCGGCCCCGATGCGGTCGCGCGCATTGACGGCGCTCGGGTCGGTCAATTTAGCCGCCTGCGTGCTCAGATAGGCACGCCACGTGCGGTTGCCGGCACCCGCCGCCTGGGCAAGCGACTGGCAGTGCCGGTCCGCGCCTTCGAGTCCGCCGAGGTCGCCACCCTTGCCCGGCCCGACGCTGGTGATGAAGAAAGTCATTTCGCTGCCGCCGTCGGACAGCGCCGTCGCGCAGCCAGACAGCGCCAGCGAACCGGCCGCAGCCAGAAAGAGCGTGTTTTTCCAGCAGTGCATTTCCTTCTCCTTGATTTCCCTTGTGCTTGTCACAGAAAGTCGCGGCCCGCGCGCTGAACAGAACGGCACAGCCTAACGCGACAACTCGCCAGGCAACACCGCCTCCAAAGGGTACGCAGCAGACTGCTCGATGTCGCGAGCGATTGCGCCCAACTCGTACGCTGGGCATCGGCCAGGCCAGGAGCTTCCTCGCTTGATCGGGCCGGAAGCGCTCGACAACAAATCCGACCGGAACCGGAACAGCGGTACGTACGGCCACGGCTCCATGGAAACAGATCGCGTGCCCGGCGCGCTTCCCGATGGGCTGCAGTTGACGCTGTAACCGCTCGGCCGCAAGCTCCCTGCCACGAAGAAGGTCGCGCAGACGTACGTGCCTGCCGCGACTGGCTGCCCGGGTAACTCCAATGAACATGAGCAAGCCCCGCTTCTCGCACACGACTGCCGTCCCGCCGGAAGGGCAGACAGGCGCGCCGGTCGCCGACTCACGCAGCTTCGACCGGGGCCACGATGCGCTGCCTGACATCGTCGCATTCACTGACGAAGTGTTCGACCGGCGCGGCATCGATAGCGCCTTGCTGCCAGCAGTGGACTTCGCGATCGAGGAGTTGTTCACGAACATGGTGAAATACGGCGCCGGGAGCACCGCGCCGATCCTGATCGCGATCGCTGCGATCGCCGGTGGCGTCGAGGTGACGCTGACCGACCGGGACGTCCCGCCGTTCGACCCAGCGTGCTCGCCGGATGCCGACGTGACGCTGCCGATCGAGCAGCGGGTGCCGGGCGGCCTGGGTCTGCACCTCACCCGCCGGCTGGTCGACGCGATCGAATATACGTATGTGCCGGAGCGGCGGGAATCGCGAATCGTGTTCCGCAAGACGGGCGGGGTGGGCAACAGGTCACATGAGAAAGGCTGAACGCGATGCTGACGATCGAAGCGGTCGGCGAATGGCTTGGCCGTGACGTCGACCGCGACGCCGAGAAGATCGACCTGATCGAATCCGGCCGCATCTCGGACGCACCGGTCGCGCGCTACCTGCTTTCGCTGAGCGGCCGCTTCGAGGGACCGATCGTTGCCGACCTGCTGTGCTGCCTGCGAATTCACACCGAACTCGCTATGCGCGCCAATGGCGTGCTGATGATGCGTGAAAGCGGCTTCGAGTCTCCCGTCGACGAGGAGACACGCGCCAGGCTGCAGGAACTGCGCTACCTCGAGAAGAGCATCGGCCGCACGGGCATGCGCGCTCAGACCGCTCGCACGCCAACCACCGGGTCCTGAGGCAGATCTACATGCTCAACGCGTAAGGTCGGGCGCCCCGCCCACATCGGCTCGGGGTCCTTCGGCGGGCGCTG